>CAZLGE010000001.1:0-22612 GCA_964559375.1 uncultured Gammaproteobacteria bacterium
TTTTATCTCCAATCTCGAGGGCTGAGCGAGGCACAAGCCAGCGCAATGATCGTGAACGGCTTCATCGAGCCGATCGTTAAGGAACTGCCGCTTGAGTACGCCGTTGAGATGAATCGAATGGTCGAACTTGAAATGGAGGGTAGCGTCGGTTAAGATAAGATCAACCATGGAAATAAGGAAAATACAACCGGGAGAGGAACTGATCACCATTTTAGACGGAGCGGACATCTTTTTACTCGATGAAATGGGTTCGCCGGATAATCCCAAAGTGCTGAGCATCAAGGTCGGCCGCGGCTGCCGCTTGCGTTATTTGTTATTTTTTAATCCTGATATCCCGTCGCCTTACGAGGGCCGCCGCGAGCTGACGGTCGGCGATGGTTCAGAGGTCGATACCTGGCAGGCCTATTTTGGGGCTGGGGACTGCAGCTTGAACATCGATAGCCGGCTGGGCGAGAAAGTAATCTTTCGGCAGCAGGCTTTTTTCTTCCAAAATAGGGATCAGTCGCTCAGGATAACTGACAATAATATTTTTGAGCGGCCCGGTTCAATGGGGCGCTTCCGTACGGATGGGCTGATAGACAATCGGGCCCGAGCGGAATATTTTTCCGAATTAGCAATCGTCGCCGGCGCCCAGGAAACGGACTCCCGGATCGACCTTAAGCTATATCTCCTGAGTCCTGAGGCGCGCGGGACCATGCGACCTGGCTTGAAGATAAAAGCTAATCGCGTAAAAGCCGAGCACGGCGCCAGTACTTTCCATCTGGCGGAAGAAGATCTTTTCTATCTGCGCTCGCGCGGTCTAAGCCCCAGTCAGGCAAAATCGCTGGCCGTCCGCTCGGTCGCGGAGAGGTTCGCGGCGTCTGTCGGTCAGCCCGAGTATCGTGAGATGATAATGGCGGCTGTTAAACTACGATTATGAACAGGCAGGATTTTCCCATTTTAAAAAAAAGGATCGGCGGACGGCCGCACGTCTATTTTGATAACGCGGCGACCGCTCATAAACCCCTAGCGGTCTTAAAAGCGATCGACAACTATTATCGGCGGCACAATGCTAATGTCCATAGAGCGCTCAATCCGCTTGCTGAAGAAGCCACCGGCCTATACGAGAGCGGCCGCGATACCGTCGCGGCGTTCATCTCTGCTCATCGAGAAGAAATTATTTTCACGCGCGGCGCCACCGAGGGAATCAATCTAGTGGCGCGGACCTGGGGGGAAGTTAATTTGAAACGTAACGACATCATTCTGCTGAGCCAAGCTGAACATCACGCTAATATAGTACCTTGGCTGCAGCTTAAAGAGAGACGAGGTGTTAAAATAGCCTATATCCCCCTGGCTAAGGATGGTTCCTTGGACGGGTCGGCTGCCCGCCGGTTGCTCGCCAAGCCCCGAGTCAAGTTGTTAGCCCTCACTCAGGCCTCAAACGTCTTAGGCATCATCAATCCGGTTAAGGAGCTAATCGGCTACTCCCGGGCGCGGGGTATCGTCACTTTGCTCGATTCCAGCCAGATGATCGCGCACCGGAAGGTCGACGTACGCTCCTTGGGCTGCGATTTTTTGGTATTTAGCGGCCATAAGCTGGGCGGCCCCACTGGGATCGGTGTCCTTTACGGCCGCCGTGAGTTATTGGAAAAGATGCCGCCATTTATGGGTGGCGGGGATATGATTAGTCAAGTAAGAGAGGATTATTATACAACGGCCCCGCTACCGTGGAAGTTTGAGGCAGGAACGCCGCATATTGCCGGAGTTATCGGACTGGCCGCCGCCTGCGCTTATTTGAACGGACTAGGCTGGCCGCGGATAGCTAAAGCGGAAAACGATCTTATCGCCGCGTTTATGAAAGGATTGCGTCGCCAGCCTTTTATTAGGCTGGTCGGTACGGCCCGGCCGCGTTTGCCGATTTTTTCTCTAACAGTCGACCAGATTCATCCGCATGATCTGGCGGATTTCCTCGGCCAGGCAGGAATCATCCTGCGGGCCGGCCGCCACTGCGCCGAGCCTCTACATGAGTATCTCGGTCTCGGAGCGACACTGCGGGCGAGTTTGAGTTTTTATAATACCAAAGAAGAGATCAGCTATTTTTTTAAGAAGCTGGCTGCTCTCTACCGGGCTTTCTCTGAATAATATGGATATTTACGCCGCTCACATCCTTGATCATTATCGGCATCCGCGCAACCAAGGAACCTGTTCTCAGCCCGATGCTGTCGCCCAGGAAGCGAACAGTGCCTGCGGCGATAATATTTCTGTCTCCCTCAAGCTGGACGGAGACAAAATAATGGCTGTCAGGTTTACGGGCCAGGGTTGTGCCATCTCCCAAGCCGCCATGTCTCTACTTTCTGAGACTTTAATCGGTCAGACTGCCGAGGCGGTTAGCGGTTATAGCTTGAAAGAAGTTAAAAAGACGTTGGGTATCGATCTTAGTCCGCGGCGGCAAGACTGCGCGCTACTAGGCCTGCGTACCGTTCAGAAGGCCTTAAAAACCTATAAAAAGAGGCAATAATCAGATTTATTTCTGTCTGGCGCCTCTTTTGCAATCAAGGCCAAAATGTGATAGAATTTTTTGGCGTCTTTCAGGTAAAATACAGAAAGATATTAACTCCATATTACAAGCTATGGCCGGAATTTTTAAGTTACATTCAGATTTTCAGCCGGCCGGAGATCAGCCGGAGGCGATCGCTAAGCTCCGCCGGGGGCTGGAGCGAGGTTTGCGTTATCAAACGCTCCTGGGCGTGACCGGTTCCGGCAAGACCTTCACCGTCGCGAATTTGATAAGTGAATTTAACCGGCCCGTCTTGGTCATGGCACCAAATAAGGCGCTGGCGGCCCAGTTGTATCGCGAATATAAGAATTTTTTTCCCGAAAATGCCGTTCATTATTTCGTCTCATATTATGATTATTATCAACCGGAAGCCTATTTACCGATCACTGACACCTATATCGATAAGGAAGCGATGATCAATCAGGAAATAGATCGACTGCGCCACGGCGCCACTTCGGCGCTGGCAACGCGGCGCGACGTGATCGTGGTTGCCTCCGTATCCTGTATTTATAATCTGGGCGTGCCGATCAGCTACTTAGAGGCCCGGTTGGTGCTCGAGAAGGGTAAGCCGATGGTCCGGGGCGATCTCATCAAACAACTTGTTAAGATCCAATTTAAACGGACTGGCGGCGAGATCAGCCGCGGCGAATTTCGCGTGCGCGGCGATATCTTTGAGATCCGTCCGATGTCCGAAAACGTGATTTACCGCCTAGAGTTGGCTGGACAAACAATATCCGACCTAATGATGGTCGATAATGTTTCTAAAAATATATTAGGCCATTTGGAAGAGATTGCCATTTTTCCGCCCAAGCACTTTGTTTCCACCGCTCCGCAGATTGAAGCGGCAATCAAGAATATCCAAGCCGAGCTTCGGGACCGCCTGGCTTATTTCCGCCGCGAGGGTCTACTTCTGGAGGCGGAGCGCCTGGAACGGCGGACACGTTACGATATAGAAATGCTTCGGTCCCTCGGCTATTGCCATGGCATTGAGAATTATTCCCGGCATCTGACCGGAAAACTGGCCGGCGAAGCGCCCGATTCCTTATTAGCTTATTTCCCCTGGCAGGAGGGAAAGCCGGATTTTTTGACGGTCATCGACGAATCGCATATCGCCGTTCCTCAGGTCAGGGGCATGTACAACGGCGATCAGGCCCGCAAGAAGACGCTTGTCCAATATGGCTGGCGTCTGCCCTCCGCCCTGGATAATCGCCCGCTTAAATTTAGCGAATTTGAAAAGCGCATCGGCCCGGTCATCTTTACGACGGCGACTCCTGCTGATTTTGAAAAGAAGAACTCCCAACAGACCGTCGAACAAGTTATCCGGCCAACTGGTCTTGTCGACCCGGAGATCGAGATCCGCCCTGTGTTCGATAAAATCAATAATCACAGCCAGATAAACGACGTGATGGCTGAGGTTAAAGATATCGCGGCGCGCGGTGAACGCGCCATTATCAATACGCTTACGAAAAAACAGGCGGAGGATCTGCACGCTTTTTTCAGTGAGCAAGGTTTTCGGAGCAACTATTTACATTCCGGCATTCAAACTTTCGAGCGCACCAAAATCCTGATGAATTTCCGGGAAGGGAAGTTCGACGTTTTAATAGGCGTCAATCTCCTGCGCGAAGGACTCGACTTGCCGGAAGTCACGCTGGTTGCCATTTTAGACGCTGACCGCGAGGGTTTTTTGCGCAGCCAGACATCTCTTATGCAGACGATGGGTCGGGCGGCGCGAAACGTTCGTGGTCGGATCATCCTTTACGCCGATCAGACAACCGATTCGATGCGTCGGGCTATAAATGAGGCGGCGCGACGAAGACGTAAGCAGCTGGCGTATAATAAAAAGCAAGGTATCACGCCCCAAACGATCTATAAGAAGATTGAGGAGTTTCTTGTTACGGCTGAAGAATAATAACTTAATTATGTCTGAAAAACTTATCATCCGCGGCGCGCGCATGCACAATTTGAAAAATATTGACCTTGAGATACCTCATAACAAGCTGACGGTAATCACTGGCGTATCGGGAAGCGGTAAATCATCCCTGGCTTTCGATACTATCTTTGCCGAGGGGCAGCGCCAGTATGTAGAATCACTCTCCCCCTACATGCGTCAATTCCTTGGTCAGAAGAAACCGGCCGATGTCGATGAAATCATCGGTCTGGCGCCGGCCATCTCGATCGATCAGAAGGCTCTGTCGCACAATCCGCGTTCGACTGTGGGTACCTTGACCGATATTTATGATTATCTGCGCGTGCTCTATGCCCGGGTAGGTGAAGTTTATTGCCCGCTGTGCGGGACGAAGATCGAGAAGCTTAGCGCTGAGGAGATGGTCGACATTTTAATTACCCGGGGACGCGATTTGGGCGAAGAATACGCCACGATCCTGGCGCCGGTTGTCCGGGGACGCAAGGGCGAATACTACCAGCTCCTCTATAATTATCTTTCCTTGGGTTACACCGAAGCCAGGATTGACGGACGGATCCATCCGCTTCGCGAACAGATCAAACTTGAACCTAAGAAGCAGCACGATATCGAGATCGTGATAGATCAGGTGCTCTTGACCGACCAGTCACGTTTGTTTGAGGCCGTTGAAAATTCTTTAGAATACAGCAAGGGGCTGATGATCGCCAAGTTCAAGAAACAGGAATTCTTGCTCTCGGCTAATTGGACTTGTCCGAATGACAGTTTTTCTTTTCCGGAAGTAGAACCGCGGTTGTTTTCGTTCAATTCTCCCCACGGCGCCTGTCCGGAGTGTTCGGGGTTGGGGCGGAAAGATTTTTTTTCGAGCGCGCCTTGCCTAGTTTGTCAGGGGAGGCGTCTCCGGCCCGAGTCTTTGTCGGTTCGTGTTAGTGGCAAGAATATCGCCGAAGTGGCCGGTCTGTCTATCCTAAGAGCGCTTGAGTTCTTCAATCGTTATTATGAGAAGATGACCCGGCGGGAACGGACAATTGCGGAAAATGTTATCATCCAGGTGATCAGCCGCCTAGAATTTCTGCTCAAAGTCGGGCTTAACTATCTGTCCCTGGAACGCGAAGCGCACACCTTATCCGGCGGTGAAGCCCAGCGCATCCGTCTGTCCTCCCAGATCGGTTCGCATCTTTCCCGTACCCTGTACGTTTTAGACGAACCAACTATTGGCTTGCACGAGCGGGACACTGAGCGTTTGATCGAGACCCTTAAAAAGCTGCGCGACAAGGATAATACGGTGATAATTGTGGAGCATGACGAACGGACGATCCGGGAATCTGATTACCTGGTCGATCTCGGCCCCCTCGCCGGCGTCCATGGCGGCGAACTCATGGCCAGCGGCCCGACTAAAGAACTCCTAGCCAGCAAGAAGTCTAAATCAGCCAAGCGATCCCTGACTCTGCAATATTTGAATAATGAACGCTCGATCAGTCTGCCACTTAAGCGTCGCGAACAGAATCATGGTTCCCTTAAGATTATCGGGGCCCGCGCCAATAATTTAAAGAATATTAAGTTGGAAATCCCTCTGGGCCGATTGGTTGGGATAAGCGGTGTCTCCGGAAGTGGCAAATCATCTTTGCTTTACGATATTATCTATCGCAACGTGACTAGGATCAAGAACCAACCAGGACGACCCAAACTGGAACACGTGAAGGAGCTTAAAGGTACGGAGTATATTAATCGCGTGGTCGTAATTGATCAGTCGCCTATTGGCCGTACGCCTCGTTCCAACCCCGCAACCTATACCGGCATATTTACGCCAATCCGTGACTTCTTCGCTTCGCTGCCGGAGGCGCGGGAACGCGGCTATACGATCTCTCGCTTCTCCTTCAATCGTCCCGGCGGCCGCTGCGAAGCCTGCCAAGGTGCCGGCGCGAACCTGATCGAAATGCATTTTCTTCCGCCGGTACTGGTGGAGTGCGAGGTCTGTCGCGGTAAGAGATTTAATCGCGAGACCCTGCAAGTTAAATATAAGGGGCGAAGCATTGCCGATATCCTTGATCTGACTATCGATGAGGCGGTCGAGCATTTTAAAGGGAATTATTATATTACTGATAAGCTCCAGGTCCTCCAGTCGGTCGGTCTGGGTTATATTAAGATTGGTCAGAGCGCGACCACCTTATCTGGCGGTGAAGCCCAGCGCGTCAAGATCGCTAAGGAACTCACCCATACCCTAGGTAAGCGCACCCTTTACTTGTTGGATGAACCGACGACTGGTCTGCATTATTATGATATTGATATGCTGCTGGCCGTCCTTAATAAACTGGTCGAAAAAGGAAATTCCGTCCTAGTCATTGAACACAATATGCATATGCTCAAGTCGATGGATTATATAATTGATCTCGGTCCAAACGGCGGGGAAGAAGGTGGCCGTTTGGTGGCGGCCGGTGCACCGGAAGATATTGTGCGCGAGCCGGGTAGCGTAACCGGAAAATACTTGAAGGATTATTTAAAGTAAACCTCATGACATTTGCGCAAAAAGTATATAAGTTTACGGCTCTGATACCGCGCGGTAAAGTAGCGACCTACCACTCGCTGGCGGTGGCGATCGGCCGTCCCAGCGCCAGCCGGTCGGTCGGTAATGCTCTTAATAAGAATCCGTTCGCGCCCCAGGTTCCTTGTCACCGCGTTGTCCGTTCTAGCGGTGAAGTGGGTGGTTTTGCCGGCGGGAACGCCAAGAAGATCCGTCTGCTCCGGCGGGAAGGAGTAGTTATTAAGAAAAGCCGGGTCGCCTCTCAGGCATGCTTCTATGAATTCCCAGCTCAAGGATAAGCTTAAGGATATACCGCGCCGGCCGGGCGTGTATTTTTGGCTGGATAAGGCGGGCGCGGTGCTTTATGTGGGGCGGGCGACGAATCTCCGGGCCAGACTCAGCCAATATTTTCAGAAAGACCGTGAACGGCGGATTGCCGAAATGGTCGAAACGGCCGCTGATATCAGTTATGAAGCGACCGATACCGTCCTCGAGGCGATAATCTTGGAGGCCAAATACATCAAGCGTCATTGGCCGAAGTATAACATCATGGACCGCGATGATCGGTCCTTTATCTATCTGGTCATCCCGAAAGGGGATTTCTCAAAGCTGATCATCATCCGCGGCAAAGATTTACAGCGTTTTCCCCCTAGTCGGGCGAAGATTTTCGGTCCATATCAAAGTTTTTATCTGCTCAAAATAGCGCTCAGATTGATCCGGCGTATCTTTCCCTATGGTAATTGCCTGCCGCACAGCGGTCGCCCCTGTTTCGATTATCAGATCGGTATCTGTCCGGGTGCTTGCATTGATGCGATAACGGCCGAAGAGTATCGGAAGAACATCGATAATATCTGTTTGCTCCTTAGCGGTGAAAAGAAGCGCCTCGTTAGAAAGTTAGCTAAGGAGAATCCGGAGCAACTTAAAGCGCTCAAGCAGCTCCAAGAGGTCGCGCTTCTCAGCCGCGAGGAGGATCTGGGCGAAACACGCGTCAATCGTCTCGAGGGCTACGATATCTCCCACCATCACGGAAAAGAAGGTTATGGCTCTATGGTCGTCTTCCAGAACGGGGAAGCAGCTCGCGACGAGTATCGTCTGTTCAAGATCAAGGAAGCGCCGGCTGGTGATGATGAACGGGCACTCGGTGAGGTCCTGCTCCGCCGCTTTCGCCATCCGGAGTGGCCGCGACCGGATCTAATCATGATTGACGGCGGAACTCCTCAGATTTCCTTCCTTTCTCGTCTCCTGGCCGATAACAATATCAGCGTTCCAATAGTAGGCATTTCCAAGTTCGGTGGAGATAAGCTGGTTTATCGCGCCCAGACTAAGAAAGCCTGGCGGGACCTGGCGGAGAATATCAAACCGACACTTCTAAAATTGCGTGAGGAGGCGCATCGTTTTGCCAACTTCGGCCGTAAGCGTGGCGCTCAAGTTCCCGGCGCGGTTCCTCGGATAAAGCCGCAAATAAAAAAAACCATCATCAGACAAGTAGTCGGATGATGGCGGTAAAGAACTTTACTAATTTCTAGAGCTAAGTATCTCTAGGACGGGACGGCTATTTAAGAAAGTCATTTCTAAAAATTCCGCCAGACGGGGAACCCCTTGGATGATATCATAAACGCCGGCGCTCATAAATTCGGACGGCTTAGTCGCGCCCGAGACGATACCGATGAACTTGATGGGATAATTTTTGACTGCCGCGTAGTCGTAATGCACAGTATCACCGAAGAAAGTAATATTTTGCTGGGGAATATATAGACTTTTGGCCCAGTTGATTAGCGGTGCCATTACCTCGGGATCAGGCTTAGAGTGGGGGCAGTCATCCAGTGTTTGAATGAAACTGAAGTTACTGATATCGAAGTTTACCCGACTAGCTATTTTATCAAAGCTTTTCCTAGTCCGGCTGGTTATAATCGCCAAGTAGTGCTGGTGTCGCAATTGGTCAAGCACCCAGGGCAGACGGTCATTGAATACAATTATATCATCGAGGTTATGTTCCAGGCGGATGAATTCTTGCTCATCTTGGGCATTTCCGCCAACAGACTGGATGATGACCGAGATAACGTCTTTAAATTTCTTTCCCCACGCCTTTCTTATCACTTCTTCATCAGCTGACGGTAACCCCATTATGCCGAGTATAGTCTGGACTTTCTGGAAGCCCGGAAATGTGCTATCGATGGCCGTGCCGTCAAGATCAAAGGCCAGTATCGACTGCTTTACCTGCGTTTGTTTTTTCATCAGAACCTCTATTCTATTTTTAAAGAAAATAATTAAGTGTTTGCTAACATTAAAACATAAATTGATTATTTGTCAAGAGTCTTGACATATATTCAATATCTGCTAATATATACTCATAATTTAATACTGCCATAGACAGCCAGCGGGCCAGGTAGCGATACCGGCTGTAAGACTTGCCTAGGTAATCATGCTTTTTCAAGCATCTTTTCAGTCTGTGGCCACACAGATTTTTTATTATTAAAGACTATGCCAAAAACTAAGATCCAAAAGGGCGAGATTTTCCGGACCCTGAAAGAAAAGATCGCGAAGGCGAAGTCGATGATATTCGTTGGTTATAACGCTCTGGGCGTTAAGGATAATGAAGTGCTGCGCGCTAAACTCAAGGCGGAAAGCAGCGAATACTATGTTCCGAAGAAGACCCTCATGAATATGGCTCTTAAGGAAAATAAGATTGAAGCCGATCTCAGGGGTTTTCCAGGCAAGGTGGCGGCCGTTTTTTCCTATGAAGACGAAGTAGCCTCTGCCAAAATATTGGGCTCATTTAGGAACGAAAAGGAGAAAGAAAATAAAATCACTTTCCTGGGCGGCATCCTTGAGGGCAAGCTGCTCTCGAGCGTTGAAGTAGAGGCGCTATCCAAGCTGCCGAGCAAGCAGGAACTGTACGCCAAGATGGTCGGATCGCTTAATGCGCCGATCTCCGGCATCGTAAATGTCCTGGCCGGCAGTCTTCGTAATCTGGTCGGCGTCCTAAAAGCAATTGAATCTAAAAAATAATTTATAAATAACGCAGATCCGGGCGGCCCTTGGGCCGACGATCCGCCAATAAAATTATGGAAGAAAAGAATGTCGTCGTCCCGGCCAAGTTTGAAAAACTGGTGGGCGAAATCGAAAAGATGAGCGTCCTTGATCTAGCTGAATTAGTTAAGATCCTGGAAGAGAAGTTTGGTGTTAGCGCCTCCGCCCCAGCCATGATGATGGCTCCGGCCGCCGGTGCCGCCGCGGCGGTGGAAGAGAAGGATAGCTTTGACGTGGAGATCACCGAAGGTGGTGCCAATAAGATCAACGTCATCAAGGCGGTCCGCGAACTTACCGAGATGGGTCTTAAGGAAGCCAAGGATCTTGTTGATGCCGCCCCCAAGGTTTTGAAAGAAGGCGTCAAGAAGGAAGAGGCCGAGAAGATGAAGAAGAAGTTGGAAGAGGCCGGCGCTAAAGTCACCCTCAAATAATCTAGACAATAAAAAAGACCGCTTACAAGCGGTCTTTTTGTTTGGTCAGAATCTTATTGATTGAGGGTAATCTCGTAGACCGCCTCGCCGTCTAGAAAAAAGGCTTTTTGGCCGGTCTCGTCAACAGCGAAATCGACCGGCTGCGATAACGATTCGAGCTGGTACTGATTTAGTAAGCTACCGGATGATTTTTCTAAAACGATGAGCCGTTTCGATCCAGCATCGAAGAAGTAGAGGTGCGTGGCACCGGCTACTAAGCGATCGGCACCGCTTATAAGCGGTAATATGGGGGCTGAACCGTAGTCCAAAGATTTATTCAAACGGAATTTGAGTACCTGGCCGTCATTACTTAAAACATAGATATCCCCGTCGACCGCCAGGTCGGTGGCCCGGCTGAGATCGATGTCCTCACTTAGCCAGTCGGCCGGGGCGCCGTAAGTGTTTCCTATCCAATTGTAGCGAAAAATCTGGTTGCTTGGCTTATGGAGACTATAGAAATTATCATTACTGCCGTAAATCTTGAAGCTGGTCAGTTCCGCCAGCCGACTCGGGTCGCTAAAAGCACGGAAAGTAGCATTTTTTGTAACTGGGTTGAAACGGACTACGCGTTCGCCGTCTCTAAAGTGTACCAAGTCGCCGTCAAAGAAGGGATCAGATAGATTAGTGGCACCGGCGATAGATGTTACTGCGGAACTGCTGGAGTGGGGAGTAATTTCGTAGACCGTGTCGGGAGATCCGGCTAAGAGACGGCCCTTGGCAAAGGTTAGATTCTGAACATTTAGGCCGCTTAGGTCATTAACTGGCGATGCTTGGCCGACGCGGATTATCCGCTGTACCTTATTTTCGGAGGAGCGTAAGCGTTCAGCAGCACTTTCATAGCCAGATTGCTGTTCCTGGCTGTCACGGGGAAAGGAGTCAAGCAGAGATTGTGCTTCCAAAAGAGCTTGTCCGGCGCCGGCCTCGTCATTATATAACAGGCGCGATTCTATCAAAGCCTCTTTTTCCTCAAGAGCGCTCAGTAAAGCTTGGAATTCTTGCCGCCTAGCTTCGCGTTCGCGACTCCAAGAAGTATAAACGGTGCTGGCCACTAGGCCGATGACCAGCAAGCCGAGTGCGCCGAAGAGGAGGCGATTCTGAAAATTAAGGCTGCGGAACCAATTACGAAGGCTTTTTACCAGCTGCGGCCAGCGACGCGGATCAAACCAATTGATGAACGATCGGCCGATTTTAGTCAGACTGTTTGCCAGCCAACCGCTTTTTTTCTTGAAAAATATCTTTTCTTTAATCAGGAATGAATCGGATCGGGCGGTGTTCATACTTTTTACCGTCCCGAGGTCTACCAGCGACGGGGAGGCCGTGTCTTTAGCACTGCGCTCGTGAGACGCTTCCGGATGATCCTTGCGATGTTTAAAAGAATCGCCGCGTCCCGACGAAGCGGGCGGGATCAGCCAGCCTGAAACAAACCGTTTGGCTTTTTTGAAAACCTTGGAAAAGTTGATGAGACCGGCCGGAGCCAGCATCTGCTCGGTTTTCTGCTCCGTGTAATTAAGTGAAGAGATTGAACTGTGGGCCGATGAATTTTCCGCTAGATCGTCCCGCAACTCAGCCTGGGGTAGGCTGGAAGTGTTCTTGATTATTATACCGAGGAAGGGAACATAAGTGTTTATTTTGGTCAGGACATTCTTGATCTGCTCGGCGGCTGTCATCGGTGGCAATTTGGTGACAATGTTAATCATTTCCTGGCCGGAGAGGTACTCAGGCAGAGCTTCGCTGGTAAAGATGAAATATGAGCTAGCCGGCACCTCGCCGCTGATAACGGACGAAAAGAGCTGCGGCGACTGGGTGGTCTCGCTGCCACTTGGCCCCTCGTCAGTCTCAGCCGCATTCGCTTCGACGTTTATTAGTTCATAATTTTCTCCATGGCGATAGATAAGGAGCGCCCGATTCCGGCCAAAGTTGGTAAAATGGAGCTTATTTTCATATATGACGCCTAGTGTAATACTGGTCGTTTCAGGGTTAATTCGGATTTTCTCATCGGCCAGGAAAGCGGTGAGGTTTTTATTAGTCTTGGCAATAGCCGCCTCGAAAATGTTTTCCAACTTAAGGCCCTCGATCTTGTCGCGAAAAATAATTTTTTCATCGTTATAGTAGTTGTCGGTTAGGGACAAAATCAGAAAGTCGAAAATTTTTCTCCCTTCAGACTTCCGGCCGCCGATCTCGGCGAGTAAGAAGATTTTTCCGGCCAGATTCTCTTTAACAGCGTCCGGCTGCGCCACAAAGACGTCGCTCAAGCCAGAGGCTTTGGCGGAATTAAGGATGATAGAGGCAATCTTGTTATACATATGTAATACAAAAAACCGGAGCGATCGGAGCTGTTGGGCGATGTTTTATCAAATTTTACGAGAAATTTTTAATTTTTCTTAGTTTGACTGATTCCCTTGGATATTATACTATAAATTATAAATAAATGAAAATACTACTGAAGTTGACGGATTTCATTTTATTAAGCCTCAACTAGTATGTTAAATAAGCTGTTTGGATCGGCCGCCAGGGTGAAGGTGCTAAACTACTTTTTTCTATACCCGGAAAAAAACAGTCTGCTCGCCGCCATCTCGAAGGAACTTGATCTGCCAGCTAGTTCGCTCCGCCATGAGCTGGCCAATCTGGCGGCCTTCGGTTTGGTGGTCGAAGAACGGCGACGCGAGGGAAAAGGGGCGGAAAAAAAGTATTATCGCGTGAATTCTGGCTTCCTACTTTATCCTGAGATTAAAGCCTTATTTACCAAGGCGCAAATATTGTTTAGCGAAAAGTTCATTCGAGGCTTGGAAAAAATTTCCCAACCAAAATTTTTAGCGCTGACCGGATTGTTCACAAATTACCCTGAAGCTCAAACAGATTTGCTTCTGGTCGGTTCCGTCCGTCGGTCGCTTTTTTTGAAACTCCTGGGAGAACTGGAGAGGGATTTGGGGCGCGAGATCAACTATACCATCCTGAATGAGCACGAATTCAACTATCGGCGCGACGTGATGGATATCTTTTTATATAACATCTTAGAAGGGAAGACCCTGATCCTCATCGATAATCTGAGCGATAAGAAATCGGTATGAAGAATGACCGGCTAAGCAGCCGCCACATCGTCGGGCGGCTGGTAAAATATCTTTTTTGGGCGGCGGCCGCCGTCATAATTTTCAGTTTGTTCCTGTTGGCCGGGGCTTACAATAATCTTAAGGCGGTGGCTCTTAGCGGGCTAGCCGGGAAAAACAGCTTGAGCGCTGCGGTGACGGCCGGAGTGAGCCAGGATTGGTCAGCCGGCGTCCACGCCGCTGCCACGGCCCGCCAGGAATTCGCTGGTGCCTTAAGCAATCTGGAGCGCACGCGAAAAAATAGCGCCGTTCGGTATATCCCTCCAATACGGACTCAAATCAACGATCTCGAGTATCTGCTTAGAACTGGGGAGATTTTAAGCCGTTCACTTGAAAAAATTTTTCCCTTGGCCCAGGGTCTTGATAACATCCGCGCCGCCTCCACTAGCGGTAGTTTTGCAGATTTACCGGCTGCGGAAAAGCAACGGTTTTTGCAGTATATCTATGAATCAGAGCCGGAGCTTAACGGTTTACGGGCTAATTTAGAACTTGCCAGCCTCAATCTGGACCGGATCCATCGCATCGGGGTCCTCTGGCCTGTTTATGCCGAGATCAGCGATATAAGGAGGGAACTTGCCCAGACGGCTCAAATGCTGGCCAAGACTTCGCCGTTACTCAAAATGCTCCCGGCGCTGACCGGCTATCCGGGCGAAAGCCGTTTTCTCATCATCATGCAAAATAATGACGAGCTCCGCCCGGCGGGAGGATTCATCGGTGTCTATGGCCTCCTGGAGCTACAAAACGGCGAAATCAAACGTTTAGAAACAGATGACAGTTATCATGTCGACATGCCGGCCTCTTTATCCGACAAATGGCAGACGCCGCCGCCGGATATCCTTGGTAAATATCTGGAGGTTGAAAAATGGTATTTGCGGGACGCCAACTGGTCTCCTGATTGGTCTGTCTCAGCCCGTTTGGTTGAGCATGTTTATAATGGGGTCATAGGCGCGGCCGGCCAGGCAGCCCAGCCTTTTACCGGGATAATCGGCATCACTCCGGACTTGGTGGCCGACCTGATCCGACTAGTGGGGCCGATAACTGTCCGCGGCGAAACCTACACGCCGGAAAATTTTCAGCCGCTTCTCCAGTATAATGTGGAAATTGCCTATCGCGACCAGGACATTTCCCAGTGGGACAGGAAAGATATCGTCGACGAACTATTAGCAGAACTCAAGACGCGCTTATTTCACCTGCCACCTGACAAATGGAGCGCCTTGTTCAAGACTTTTAACGAGACCGTGGCCCAGCGCGATATTCAGCTTTTTTTTCATAACCAAGACTGGCAGAAATATGTCCAGGAATTAGGGGCCAGCGGAGAAGTTCGTCGACCAGCGGGGGATTTTTTGATGGTTGTCGATGCTAACCTGGCGGCCTTCAAAAGCGATGCGGTCGTTAGAAAAACAATCTCGTATTCTGTCCGTGAAAAAGCGGATGGCTTGGAAGCGTCTGTTAAGCTGAACTACGACCACGAAGGGGGCTTTGATTGGCGGACAACCCGTTACCGGAGCTACACTAGGATTTATGCGCCGCTGGGTAGCAGTTTCATTTCGCTTGTCGGCGTGAATGAGGCGACGGCGGATCAATCGATCAGCGCCGATACCGCCCTGGATAAAGCAGTTTTTGGCTTTTTCTTTACGGTTGAACCGGGCGCTGATCGAGAGGTAACTTTGCGCTACCGCTTACCGGATTATCTTTATGAGCAGTGGCGTGCCGGAGACTATACGCTTCTTGTCCAAAAACAGGCCGGCCGGCGAACCGAGAGTCTAAGCGCCGGGTTCTGGCCGATCAAGGGCCGCTCTGGAGAGTGGACTACCGATCTGAGTACTGATAAGGAGTTTTGGTTTGATCTGAGAAAATAGAGCTATGCAAAATGAAGCGGAAAAATATCTGATCGAGACCATAAAGCGCATTTTAACGCCGTCTTTGGCGCGGCCCCACCTTATTAATTTGGGCGCCGCTAAGAGTATTATTGTGGAGGAGTCACTAGAACAGGCAGGAATTAATTTCATTTGTGATCGGGTTGATATACAGAATTGCACTGTTAGCGCCTCATTTGTCGGCCGGTGTTTTATCTGCCCGCTTGAGAAGATGTCGGGAATCAGTTCGGGGGCCTATGATTGCGCCTTCAGTAATTTCGTCTTGGAACATGTCGTAGATCCGACGGCCGCCTCAGAAGAGATGGCTCGTCTTCTTAAACCGGGCGGACAGTTGATAATCAGCTGTTCCAATCCGCGCGCCCCAGAGTTCCGACTGGCGGCGGCGACACCGACTTCTTTCCATCAGTTTTTCCGTGGACACGATCATGATCCCGCCTATCGCGTGGAATATGCTTACGCGAGCATCGAAAAGCTGATCCGGATATTTGAGCTAAGCGGACTAGAGCTACAAGAAGATCGCCGCTGGCCGTCCGTCCGATATTATCTGGATAGTATTCCCGTTCTCCGTATTTTCGGGCGGCTCTATGATCGTCTGCTAGCCGGCTTCAGGTGGCGCTCCGCCATGGGCCACAGTGTCCTCGTTTTTAAAAAAAAGTGATATGAGTCTAGCCTATAGGATATCGGCCTTCAATCGTCGCCGGAAATACCGGAAATTTTTGTTGGCCTTAGATCCGCAACCCGCGACTTCTATACTAGATGTTGGTTTTACGGAAATCGAATACAGCGCGAGCGATAACTTTTTGGAAAATAATTATCCTTATCCAGATAAGATAACCGCTCTAGGTGTCGACCAAGCGCGGCTGTTTCGCGAGCGCTACCCGCAGGTGCGCGCTGTCAGCTATGACGGGGAAAAGTTTCCGTTCGCCGATCAAGAATTCGATATCGTTTGGTCTAATGCGGTCTTGGAACATGTGGGCGGCCGCGAGGCGCAGATTTTTTTTCTGCGCGAGATCAAGCGCGTCGGGCGCCGTGCTTTCATCACCACTCCTAATCGAAATTTTCCCATTGAAATCCATACCCGGACGCCGTTTCTTCATCTGCTACCTAAGTGGATATTCGACCGCTATTTACGCCTGATTGGAAAAAGTTGGGCGACTGGCAATTATATGAATCTGCTAACCATCCGGACTCTCCAGGAACGGCTAGCGGCCGCCGGTATCACTGACTATAAGATAATAAAGAACCGGCTGGCCGGCTTTGTCATGGACCTGGTAGTGGTGATTGATTAATTGGCGGGATGATTATTGAAAAAAAACGGATATCAGCTATCCGTTTGTTTTTTAAAGGCTTGGAGATTGCATCCTGGTAGTAGAATTAAAATATATTTTTGTCAATAGGTTAATTAAGTTGATGCTTGACAAATCACCTTAATTTTTGTTATATTGACTAATTACTTTAAAAACTGAATTCAAAAACAAAAGGAATAGGACAATGAAAAAAACGTTCGTATTATTAGCACTATTAGCACTTCTCTGGTTTTCGAGTGTAGCCCAGACAGACGGCCAGGTTCATTCGGAAATCTCCACCTACAATGCCACTGGCTTCATGTTTGATGAGGGCAGTGATGGATTCTACAACTATGCCCAGTTAGGCATGAGTTGGGTACAGAATAAACATTTGCTCGGGGGCTTCTTCGGCGTTAGCGTAGTTGATGGTATTTTCTATCAATACACCTATCAAGCGACAGAATTATTAGCTGGTTTCTCTTATGCCGAGTGGGGAAAGATTAGCCAGGACTATAATTACACGTACTCTTTCGCAATCGCTGCTAAGCATTTTGCTGACTATGGAAGAGATGGCGGCAATACAGGCGATGAAGCCTGGCAAAAAGATTGGGGGGCCCAGATGAATTTTTGGGTTAATATTGCTGACGCGCAGAATAGGCCATTTCGTAATGTCAAGGTAAATTTTCAGTGGCAGACCGCATTCTGGTCTTCACGGGAAGGAACCTGGGCCGAAGGTGGATATATCGCTGATAAAATAAACTTTAAAGCGGTAAATCGGACCTACTTCAAGACTCAATTAGAAACGGCGGTGCAGTCTATTACGGTCGGGGCATTGGGACGGATTGAGCCTAAGATAGTTGTCGGTCACTTATATGATGGCGGCAGCCAGAAAAACATGTATGAGTTCGGAATGGGCTTCGGCCTGTCGTTTACCAAGCAGGGAAGATACTATGAAGCTCTCAACGTCCAGTATCGTGGACGTTTCGGCAAAGAGCTCATAAATAATGAGCGTTTGGACCTAATCGAGATCGGTTTGGATCCAAAAAATTTGTTTAATTTAATCTTTGAATAACGAAAGTAGGAAAAATGAAAAGATCAATGTTCCTTTGTGGATTGTTGGCTTTAGTAGGCGTTTTAATACTGGGGCAATTTATTGGGAATAGCTCGCTAGTTGCCCAAAGTAGATCTCTCCACTCCGGAGTGACGTCTCGGATAAAAACCGCTGTTTATTGGACAGCGCCGACAATCTCTCTCAAACATGTGCCGGAATTAGCGCGGCACGACATGATAATAGCCGATCTGGACAACATGTTTACCAGCTTGGCTTCGCTCCGCAAATTGAAAGAGCTGAATCCTGCTCTGAAACTTCTATGTTATTCTAACCCCATGGAGGTATTCGAACTACCTCTGCCAATGCAGAACCGCCCCCTCCAGTCAGCCTGGACCCGGGAGATCAAGGATCGCTACCCGAGTTGGCTCCTTAATACCGCCGGCGGTAAGAAAGCCATCTTTTATGAAGGCATGCGGATGTTAAATATGACGACAACCTGTCCGCGCCTAGACGGTAAGATCTACGTTGAGTGGATGGCCGATTATTTAATAGGTAAAGTTCTCTCAGTCCAGGCTAGTCCGGACTCCGCTCTCATCTGGGATGGTTACTTCCAAGATAACAGCAGTCCGACTATATCTTGGATCAGCCCGCGTGATCAGTTCGATGCCGACGGTGACCGACGTCCCGACGAGGACCATGTCCTTGATCGGAACTGGTCGGAAGGGAATCGCCTATTCCTGAGCAAAATTAGACAGGCGATGGGCCGTAAGTTTATCATGATTGGTAACAAGGGTGTGACGGATTGGAGTGATCTGCTCGATGGTAGGATGTTCGAGTGGTGGCCCAATGATTATTTGGGCGACAAGAAGGACGGCGGTTGGTGGCAATCGCTTGTCAACTCGCATCAGACCGGAGAGTACACCATATTACAGGTCAATGAGAAGGACGTGGAACTAGCAGTGGCCACGGCGCTCCTCTCAAACAGATCCCCCTATATCTCTGTCGGGCAGAACAGTCTCCGGTATCCAGAGGTTCTTACGACCGAATTGGGCAAGGGGGGGGAGGTTCTTATCCGCCGCGAGTTCGAGGGCGGTTATATAGAGGTTAATCCGGCCAAAAGAAGCGCCCGGATCGTTAAGCAGTAAATTTCGGAATATAAGGGCGAATCAATCTTCGCCCTTTTTTTATAATTAAATTTGAGGTAATATTAAATCACTATGGAGATATTATTACCGGGCCTGCTCTTAGCCGTAATCTTAGCCGTTTTTATCATCTGGCCGCGATCAGGGCTTTATTCATTAGCTTTTTTCTTGCCGGTCATCGGTTGGCTTTTTTATTTTGGTTCGCTCATTATTCCTCTGATCGATCTTTTAGCGGGGTTGGCTCTTGCGGCCTTTTTTTTAAGTCAGGCTTGGACAGCCATATTCCGTACCCAATCCTGGCAGCCTCCGAAATGGCCGCTCCTTTTTCCCGTCGGAATTTTTTTGTTAATCAGCGGGTTATCAGCACTAACGGCGAATAATCCCGCTTCCTCTCTGTGGTATGTGGCCCGCTGGCCTTTGTTTATGTACTTGGCTTATGTTTTTCTCCCCTATAACCTGATTGACAGTCCTAAAGTATTGAAAAGGACGATGGCCGCTGTCGTTTTAGGCGCGGCCGTAGTCTTAATCAGCGGCTATCTCTCTCTTTATGGTCAAGATTGGTTGAACAGTTTTTATCGGATCCGTTCCATTCTCTGGTTTGGCATCTATCCTTTTGGAGAAAATCATAATCTGATCGCCGAGTTCCTCAACGTCGGCGCCCTTTTGATTCTTACGCTACGTTTTTTGGCCAAGGAAATCCGCGTCCGGCGCCTCCTCGATATCGGTTTCATCCTTATGCTTCTGGGCATCTTTTTAACCTTTTCCCGAGCCGGCTGGATTTCGCTGGCTCTTCAAGCCGCGATTTTTATCGGCTATCTGATCAGCGCCCGGAAAGTGCGCCCGTCCGGCATAGTGCTGGGAGCAGTTTTTACGCTAGTTATCCTGACACCTCTTGTCTGGCGCATGACCCAGCTCCAGAGATACAATGTCAGTTCAACTGAGAACCGTTGGCTCCTAACAGAAATATCCTGGCAAGCCTTTCAAGATAGGCCATATCTGGGCCACGGCAGCGGTGAATTTACGAACCTGGTCGATAAGAATATCCGCTTCATCGCTAAATATGGGGAGGCCACCGATTCACACGGCATGCTCCAGAAGGTGCTGGCGGAAAACGGAATTTTCGGCCTGGCCGCCTGGCTTTTCTTACTTACTTATCTCACAAAAGTATTTGTCCAAGCGACTCGTAAATATTGGCCCAGCCGGCACTGGTTATTACCCCTTTTCTTAGCTGGGGCCGGTGGATTATTTTTCCAATTATTTAATACGTCTTACTATAAAGGGAAGGTCTGGCTGCCGGTCGCCCTTGGCCTGGCGGCCGTGCGCTTGCTTGATGAGAAGCAATTAGAAAAATATGAACGGAAAGATTAAGGTTTTATATATAATGCATTGTCTGAATACGGGCGGCGCTGAGAGATTCCTGACGGACCTCTTGCTTAATCTTGACCGGAATCGTTTTGATCCTATTCTTTTATTATTTCGCGGTGGCGGTAAATGGCAGGCGGAGCTCGTTGGCGAGAATATCCCCCTGATTATTCTGGGGAAAAGCCATAAGATGAGTTTAAAAAATTTTTACCTTTTAGTCCGGGCGATCAGGAAGATTCGGCCCCAGATAGTCCATACGCAGCTGGGAGGAGACGTTTCTGGCTGGTTTGCGGCGCGGATGCTGGGTGTACCGGTTGTTGTTTCAACCGAACAGAATATCAATCATGAGGACAGCTGGCGACGGGTTTTTTTAAAGAAGCATTTTTATAAGTTAGCCGATCGTATTGTGGCAATTTCTCGGGCAGTGGAACACGATTTGGGCTCGCGTTATGGCTATCCCGCTCAAAAAATTACCGTGATACCTAACGGTGTAGACACGATCCGCTTCAGAGCGCTCAGTAATCGTCCAGGCGCACCCGCCACCAGCCGTCGCCTAGTTTTTGGCACCTTAGGAAGACTAGGTGAACAAAAAGGCCACCGGGTGCTGGTTGGCGCCTGGTCGTTACTTAAGAATGAAGCCGATTGCTTAATTGCCGGCGCAGGTCCGCTGGAACGTCAGTTAACCGACGAGATCAAGGCGGCCGGACTAGAGAGCCGAATTAAACTGGTCGGGCCAGTCACCGATACGTCGGGTTTCTTAGCGTCTCTTGACGCCTTTGTCTTTCCCTCTCTCTGGGAAGGGCAGGGCCTGGCACTCCTGGAGGCCGGGCTCAGTGGTTTACCAGTTATCGCTTCGGCGGTAGACGGGATAAGCGAGATGCTGGGGGAAGAAACAGGATATCCGGTTCCGGCCGGCGACGCGGCGGCTCTAGCGGAACGGATTGACTGGCTAATCGATAATATTAACGCTCCGGAAGTGCTAACCAAGACAATCGCCTTCCGCCAGCTTATCCTCGACCGTTATGATATAAAGAAGACGGCTGCCAAATATGAAACTTTATACGAGCAGCTGCTCGCAGAAAAAAGCCATGAAGATACTTCAAGTCAATAAATTCCATTACCCGCGCGGCGGAGCTGATCAGTATTTTCTTGATTTGGCGCGCCGACAAGCCGAAGCCGGCCATGAGGTCGCGGTTTTTTCAATGGATCACCCTAAAAATCTCCCGACTCCCTGGGCTCGTTATTTCGTATCCAGGCTTAGCTTCAATGACGGCCGCCTTTTAAGCAAGCTTCGGGCACCCGGCCGGATGCTCTATAGTTTTGAAGCTAAGAGGAAGTTCCGGATTCTAATTGATGATTTTCAGCCGGACATCATCCATTGCCACAATATTTATCACCAGCTTTCACCATCTATACTAGACGTCGCTCGCGTCAGGAAGATACCGGTTGTCATGCATCTGCACGATTATAAGCTAATTTCAGCCAATCACGCCATGTATGCTCCTGGTCCTGGCGGCGGCCACCATTGCCGGCCGGGACACTACGCCGCCTGTTTGAGACGGCGCTGCGTTAAAGACTCGCTGGCGGCCACTCTCTTGGCCATACTGGAGATGTGGCTGCATCATTCGGTCTTAAAGATATATGAGCGCTGCGTGACTGTTTTCATCGCCCCCAGCCGTTTTATGAAAGAGACCGTTGTTAGCTACGGACAGCCAGAAGAGAAGGTCCGGGTCATTTATAATCCAGTTGACAAAGCAACCACTGTCGCCAGTCCGGGAGACCCGGCCAAATCGACTGACGATTATCTGTTGTATTTTGGAAGACTTAGCCCGGAAAAAGGCGTGGAAACGTTGATTGCGGCCGTAGCCAAGAGCGGCGATAAGCTTAAAATCGCTGGCGCCGGCGAATCGTCTGATAGCTTAAAAATGTTAGCGGTTAAGTCTGGCGCTCCTGTCGAATTTCTGGACTTCATGGAAAAAGATAGTTTATGGCCGTTGATTAGCGGCGCCCGCGCAATCGTTCTCCCTTCTATTTGGGGAGAAAACATGCCGCTCAGTCTGCTGGAAGCCATGAATGCCGGTAAGATCGTCATTGCTTCCGCGGTCGGCGGCCTGCCGGAAATAATCCATGACGGGGTAAGCGGACTCCTGTTTCGGCCCGGTGATGTGGTTGATCTGGTTCGACAAATACGACGCCTCGAGTCTATCAATGTCCCAGATATGGAACGGCGGGCCAGGGAAGCGGTCACGCTCCTGACGCCAGAGCGTAATCTGGATGAGGTCATGTCTCTCTACGAAGAAATATTACAATAAATC
>CAZLGE010000001.1:22622-27391 GCA_964559375.1 uncultured Gammaproteobacteria bacterium
CAATAAATCCCGGCGCTAGCCGGGATTTATGGGAGATACCTTTTTTATCTTTTATTGATTATTGGATCGTAAAAGCCGCACTGAAGTGTAGTCCAGAAGTCGCGCCGGTCACCTTGATATCACGGCGCTGTGCCGGGAGATCGGGAACGGTTAAAGCTTGGCTGAAGCGACCGCGATTATCGGCTATGGCGCTCATTATAACGCCAGCGAAATCGATGTTTAAGCTCTCGCCAGGGAAGAAACCGCCGCCCTGCAGAGTGATTGTAGATTGAGCGGATCCGATGTTACGATCCAAATTAAGATATAAGTTTTCCTGGGCAGCGGGAGACATTTCAACGGTGGCCGCGTAAGAGGCCTGCAGGCTTAATTTGTCGTCCAGGACTAAGATGTTACCGTTATTGAAGACAACAACCTTATCACCGCCTGCGTAGACGACCTCCAGGCCCATTGCCCAGCCCCGTGGGCCGCCCAGATTAGCGGTTTCGCGGGAGGCACTAAGGGTCATCGTCTCGCTATTTAGTTTAACCACACCCAAACCATTTGAGAAATAGACATGGTCGGTATGGCCGGAGGCCGCCAGATCATAGCCGTCGTAATCCAGGTGCCGGAAGCTACCCAGTAACTGGCCGTTCAAATTGAATTTCTTGGCGTAATAGTCGTCTACGACATACAAATTATAGTCTTGGTCTTGATACGTCTGATGATTACCAGGGGTTTTTTTGTAGTTCAAGGCAATACTTTCTTGGACAGCGCCGGTTTCGCGACTATAGACTTCCAGATTATTTTCAGCGATATTCAGGACGTACTCGTTGTTACTAGCCCGCAGGTTGTAAGGCGCGGCTGAATTGGCCAGGGGAAGAGCAGTAATCACGTCCATCAGATCGGTATTCCACACCTTCACGCCCTTCTCGCTGATCGTGACTAGATCATCGCCAAAGAGGTCGACGCGGTTATACCATTCCCAATAGGTGTTCTGACGGCTGGCGACTAGAACCAGCTGGCTGTTTAGTAACTCATATTTATACAGCGTGAAGCCAGAGATGGTATAAGCGAACAGGCGGCCATTTTCCGGGACAAGTTTTACATCATAAAAATCACTATAGCGGTTATAGGTCTGATCAAACGGCCTAATCTGCGCTAGGCGTTTAAGAGTCTTGTCTTCCAAACGGAAGATTTCCAGGCTGCCCGTATTGGTAGAGGCAACGTAGAGTTGATTGTTGAAATTTACGGCATCGCCGGAATAATAGGACTTGATTTGCCCCTGGCTGTTATGGGCGTAAATCAAAACTGCTAAAAAAGCGGCAATTGATAAAAAGATTATTTTTTTCATAACTAGTCTTTATAAAATTTTAGCTAATATTATTATATTTATTAAAATTTCTCAGGCATTCCTATGATTGTACATTATAAGGGGAAGATTGTCAATGTTTTATCTGAGCTGAAAAGCTGGTTTTTCCCCTCTACCTATTGACAAATAAAAATAATAATATTATACTGAAAGATTAAGTTAAGCACATAATATGGAAACAATGGAGTTTTCTCAGCTTTTAAAGAGGAAGAAGGGAACAATCTTCACGATTATTTTCGTGGTGGTTATCCTGACTTTAGGCATATCGCTACTAAGTCCCCTAAAATATGGGGCGCGGTCGCGTTTACTCGTGGTCCAGAATATTTCTGGCAACGATCCTTATACCATTTCGCGCTCAAATGAGTATTTGGGTAGCCTGTTATCCCAGGTTATCTACTCTGGGTCCTTTTATAATCTCGTCCTAGAGTCGCAATATGATATAGATAAGAGCTATTTTTCAGGTAGCTATCGTGAGCAGATTAGAGACTGGGGCCGAACCGTCCAGACCAGAACCATCAGCGATACCGGTATAATTGAAGTCAACGTTTTCCATCCCTCTCCTTATCAGGCGCAGCAGATTACTCTGGCTATTAATGACGTCCTGATAAACAAGAACAGCCTTTACCAAGGCGGCGGACAAGGTGTAAAAATAAATATTATTGACCAACCGCTGGTTTCTTCCTATCCGGTAAAGCCTAATTTGCTTCAAAACGGAGTTTTAGCCCTGGCCGGTAGCCTTTGTCTGGCTTTATTCTATATTTACCTCTGGCCGGAAGAAAAATATGATCTGCGCCTTTATAAAAAGCATCGTTTAAGAAAAACCAGACACATCGGGCAATCTATACGGCTCGACTACTATCCGGCTGATAATCGGCGAGAAAATGTGGTACCGGCTGAACCGGCCCCGGGCCTCAGGCCGCAGGGGGATATTAATAATGTCTTTAAAAATTAATTAACTAACTTTTTTAAAGAAACAAATAGTTAACGTTATTTAACATAGCACCCCGAAAGGAGGGGGTTAATAATGAAAACAGTAAAAATAATACTGGTATTATTAGTAGCGGGTTTTATACTTAACCCTCTACTCGGCCAGAATCGTGAAGGCCCAGAGCCGCCAGCGTACTCGCTGTTTGCAGCGATGAACGTCGTGAGTTCGGTTGGGGGCTGGATGCAGCCACTCAATACGAACACCAGGGGCTTCTGGGGGTCGATGTATCTTGGGGCTCGCCTCGATGAATACAAGACCGAAGAGGTCTGGAGTGTCGGCGCCTACCTAGTCGCCAATCGTTCCGGATTTACGGCAAACCTGAGCCGTTACACCGCCTGGACGACCGAATTTGGCGGCGGTGCGGAACTCGGATATTATGGCAACATATTCCAAACGCCGGCGTTTATCGGACTCAGCGCGGGGGTAAAGCATTCGCTCGACATGGGTGAAAGCAATTCCCGATACGGTAAATATAAAGGCGAACAAAGGGATTGGCTACTTACCCTCGCCTTAAATTTCAACATCATCAAGGTCCAGAGTTTGGATGATAACAACATGTGGCCCCGGACCCAACTGATGATCCATTATGAGAAACCTCTTCATACGGAGAGTGGATCAGAATGGAATGGAAGCAGTGCCATTGGTAGCAACGCCTGGGATCGGACTTATATCCAGGTAACTGCAAAGCAGAGCATAATGAACTACTATCTGAGCGTGAAGCATGTGTTTACGCCCAAGTTTATGCTCTATTACAGCCGCACGAGTGGCGATAGCCAGGATAGTTATGGCGTAGGAGCTGAGGTAAGTATGCACAAGCCCTACAAAGATGATATGCTCTCTATCTTTTATTTGTATAAGATAAATGATGGATCAAGTCCCAATGTTAGCGTGATGGGACTGAGCGTCAATTTAGCGCTATTATTCTAAAAAAATCATTTAACTCAATAATTATTAATTGTAACAAAAAAGGAAAAGACAATGAGAACATCCGGTATAGTTATCGCAGTAATATTAGTCCTGGCTTTAGTCGGACTAATTATATTCAACCCGTTTGATTGCAACGGAGACAGCCAGGCAAAAAGAGAGTTGGAATCTCTCAAGAAAGAATTAGCTGAGAAAGAGTTATTTGCCCAAGCTAAAGCTAGGACAGATTCTCTGGCCGCTGATTCAATCCGCCAGGCTCAATTGCTAGATTCCCTGGCATATTACAAGGAGATCGCCAAGGGATGCATGCCTAAGCCAAAGAAGGAGGAAGTCCAAGTTAAAATAGTGTATAGGGACCGATTGGTAGTGGAGCAGAAGAAGGAAAGCTATGTTTCACCATATGTACCCAATGTACCCAATGTACCCAAAGAAACTCCAATCTATCCTACTGCACCCCGGAGCAACGTAAGGGAAGTACAGGAAGTGATCGATTTCTGTATTATGTACGATCTGGAGGAGGGTTGGCACGCTCCTCATTTGTGGAAAAACGCCGGTTGGAATGATTACTCAACCGGAGAGGTAGTTGCGAATCCTAAAAATGACGGATATAATTTTAGGATTCATAGTTCTCAACGTACCTCAGGCTTTGTCGGTCGTTGGGGACAAACTACCGACGGAACATACTTCTTAAGCGCTCAAGAAGTAGATTCGAAAAGTCCTTGCAATAAATGCAAGGTGTACCTGAAATGCAGTGAAAATGTGTGGACGCCTGAACTCATGAGCTTAAGCTCTGATGGGCTCTACTACTATCTACTGCCCAGGTAATTAAACAGGAACCATCTCTCGCTTTGCTTAAATGCATCGCGAGAGATTTTTTTTGTTTAGGCGTAAAAGAAATAAAAAAGTCATCAGTTTTTTTGGTATTTTACTACCGTTTACTGATGACCTAAAGTGCGCCTAAGCTAATTAGCCGGCTGCACACTCAAATTTTCGCCTCCCGCTAATTTTTTCCCCCCAATTGTAGTCCGGTGATTATCGCTCTCATCCTCCCGCTTGGAGTATGATAATAGATTGACTCCTGACGGTTACTGCCCAATATGCCAGGGTTGCTTATGTTAGGACCGAAATCCCAGCTAAGCAGGCCACTGGAGGGCAGGGATGAGTTCATTAACTCAACAGCTCCCCAGTTGGGAAAGTTTGGAACCGCGATTTGGGCTCTTGTGGTTGCTGTTCCTGAACTATCGTACATAATCACGAAAGGCGATATGGTGTTGAAATCCGCCTGATTGTTTATGAGCAGCACGAGCCGATCTGCCAAATCGTCCCATCTTATTACTGCTCCAGAACCTTCGTCACCAACGATTCCTGGCAGCCCTGAAGGATTAGAACCGGGTCCCCAGACGATTATTCCGCTGGTGTTTAAATTGAACTTCTGGACTCCATTAGAGCCGTTGATGGTGAGCCATTGTTCATTCCCGAAAGAATCAAGCTTGCCGGCAATTAGTTCAT
>CAZLGE010000001.1:27491-71862 GCA_964559375.1 uncultured Gammaproteobacteria bacterium
ATGGTGAGCCATTGTTCATTCCCGAAAGAATCAAGCTTGCCGGCAATTAGTTCATAATCACCGGGCGTCAGGTTTGGTCTGATGACGAAATACAGACCGACTCCGGAGGGTGGTGTGACCAGAGTATTATTGCTGATATTCCAGTTGTGGTCCACGGTTGGAACTGGGATGCGGTCACCCCAGGCTTGATCAACCAACCTCAATTTATAGAAGAAACTCGATCCTCCTACGTAGTTGACACTGGTTTTATTGAGCGCAATGGCGGCACTATAATTATTGCCACCTATATTACTGACCCACCATTGGACGTCTCTCATGCCGTCCAGACTGGAGACGACCTTGAAGGGTCTTGTGGCGACGTGTTCCGTGCCATTAGCTTCACGTCCGGCTAGACGAATCACTGTTGTGGAACCGATCGCCCCTTCGAATTTGTATTTTACGGCTTGCCCACTATAGGCAAACCCGTATATAGTCCAGGTCCAGCTAGTAATTGCCGGTCCACTGGACTCGCCATACAAATTAACCACCACGCCCTGCTCGACGTAGGTGGTATCACCAATTACGGTAACGCCTTCGCCCCCGGTAACCTTCATTACGATTAAACCAGACGGAGGAACCCCCGCTGGTTCGACTAGGTTTACCTCTCGGCAACCAATCATGGCTACCAGAGAGATGAGCATTATTGCTACGAAATTAATTTTCGCGTTTTTCATTATTAGTACTCCTTTGTGTTATTTAGTTGAAAAAAGAACTTTTTGCGCACTTCCGGCGCAATCTGCAAAATCAAAAATTATTTCTGATAAACTTTCAGAATGCGGCGGGCAACATCGGGCCAGGTAAAATTATCCTTAGCGCGGGCGTAGGCCGCCTGCGCCTTGGCTTCCACCAGGTCCGGTTTGCCAACCAGATCCTGCAGTCTATCCTTCAAACTCTCGATATTCTTGCTTTCAAAAGTAAAACCGGCCTCACCAATCGCCTCTTGGTTGGCCTTGATGTCACTGACTAGGCAGGCGGTCTTGTGCCCCATGGCTTCAAGGAGCGCAATAGACATCCCCTCCATCTCGGAGGGTTGGATGAACAGATAAGCGTTAGCATATAGCTGATCCAGGATACGTCCGCGCTGATTGCCAGTAAAAACGATACGCGGGTTACCACCGGCCAGTTTTTCCAGTTCCGGCAGATAATCGCCGTCACCGGTGATCACTAATTTCTTATCCGTGTCAATGCTTAAAAAGGCGGGAATTAGATACTGCAGGCCTTTAAGCTTGATAATTCGTGAAACACTCAGGATATAATTTTTACGGTTAATACCCCAAGCCAGAATGCGGTCATCGGCCGTATCTTCGTATAGATTCGTACCGTTGGGTATAAGAATGGTCTCCCGATTGTGTTTAGCCAGGACATATTTCTGGGTAGACTCGGTCAGGACGATCACTTCGTCGGCTGCCCGACACATGATCTTTTCGCCGGTCCGGAGCATGATTTTAGCAAACCAGCCCCATTTTTCATTATAGTAATCGAAGCTATGTAGCGTCGCGACCACCTTGATCCGACGCCGGATTAATTTTGGCAACCAGGCTAGGAGGGAAGGGCCGACGCCCTGGAAGTGGATCACGTCGACGCCGCGCCAAAGCGTATGGCAAATCGACAGGAAAGTATGAGTAATGGCAGCAAAATTCTTTCCTCGCAGGTAAGGCAGATTAATGATCGAAATTTCCCGGAATTCACGGAGTTTCTGCGGAAGATAATCGACCCGATTATATACCAAAACCTCCTGTCCCAAGGACACTAGGTTAATAGCCAGGCTTTCGACGTAGCGTTCAACTCCGCCGTCCCGGGAAGGTATTCCTTTCTGTCCGATAAAAGCAATTTTCATGACAAATGAATATTAGACTGTAACCTTCTATCTTAGTATATATTCGAATATCTGTCAAGGTATTTGTGGCCAGTTCAGTTATTTTTTGTTCAAAAATAACCGCTAAAATTAGAAAAACCGCTAATAATTGTGCGGTTTTACACAGGATCAGCCATTTTTTAGATAGGTTACCGTTAACTCAGAGCCATTTTTTTCGCACAAAAAACATCAACATACCGACTGTTCCGAGTAGCATTACCGCGACTATCCACCAGAAGCCATATGGCAAGTTGACAAGAGGCATGGGGCTAACGTTCATCCCGAAAATGGCAGCCAACAGGGTGAGCGGAAAAACGATGACCGAGAAGATGGTCAAGGTTTTCATGATATCGGTCATTCGATTATTAAGCAGGGACTCATTGGTATTGTACAGGACTTCGACGATCTCTTTCTGGTTGTCGAGCGTCTCCCAAATCCGCTTAGATTGTTCGACGAGGTTAGTATAGTACTTTTTGATCGAAGCGCGATCTACCAAAGCGCTGTCCATCTGAGTAAGTTGCTGGAAGATGTTCTTATGATTTTGGATGATCCGGCGGACACTAATAATATTGCGCCGCAAAGTCAAGATTTCCACGGCTACTTCTTTTTGTTTACGGGAAAATATAAGATCCTCTATTTCGTCTATCTTCAGGCTGTTGGCGTCAATTAGACGGTAAGTCTCATCACTAAGATGACCGAGAATCTCATAGAGCAGGATGGCCGACGATTCCAGCGAATAGGATAACAGTGAGTCCGGACTCTTCTTGCCTAGATTAAAAAAATTATTTAATCCTCTAAGATTATTATAGTGAGCGGTTATAAGAAAGCTGTGGCCAACAAAAAAATCAACCTCGCTAGAGACAACGTTATCTCCCTTAATGGTTGGGAAGTGGAGGACCAAGCAGAGATAGCCTTGGCCGTGGAAGATCATCGGACGCTGGAAAGAAACTGAAGCGGCGGCGGCCTTCAGATGCTGCAGGTCAAACTTAAAATTCCGGCGCAAATATTCGATCTCTTTCTTGCCGGCGTTTATGATATTTAACCATTTTAAGTCCGGAGCAGTCTTCGGGTTGTCTATCTTCAACTCCTCGATGCTCTCGCTTATCTTCTTATAATGAGACATACTATTTTGACGGGACGCTTAATTTATAATAAGATTAAACTTAGCTAATTATAGCATATGGCCAATATTTTGGGAATAAATCTCAGCTCGTTAGCGCCCGATAAGATCAGGGTGCTGCTTGGCGAGTGGTTAGAGGGCGGCGCCCAGCGTTTTATCGCTACTCCTAATCCCGAAATAATCTTGGCGGCGCACGCGGACGAAGAATTATTTTATATCCTTAATTGCGCTGATCTGGCGCCGGCCGACGGGTTTGGTCTGCGTCTGGCCGGTTGGCTCTATGGCGAAAGGGTACCACGTTTTGCCGGTGCGGATATAGTGGCTGAACTCATTCAACTAGCGATAGATAAGAAGGCCCGGATTGCGGTGCTTAATTGGCGAGGTGGCCTGTCGCCCGCGGCGGAGATCGAGTCCGCTCTAGGTAAAAAATATCCTGGCCTGGAGTATCTGATCGTCGATACCAGCCGGACACATTCTCTGCCTAGCCTGTTAGAGGACGCGTTGTCTCGTCTTGCCACCTTTAAGCCGTCCATATTATTTTGCACCTTCGGCTCCCCTTATCAAGAGAAGGTAATTTATCATAATTTGGCTAAGCTGCCTTCGGTCAGGATCGCGATCGGCTGTGGCGGCGCTTTTGATTTTTTAACCGGCCGACTTCGCCGGGCGCCGCGCGTTTGGCGCCGTTGGGGGCTGGAATGGCTGTGGCGCCTCATCAGTCAGCCAACGCGCTGGCGTCGAATATACCGAGCGGTCTTTGTCTTTACATTTGAGGTCTTAAAAGCGATGTTTATCAGCCGTTATAGGTACCGGTCCAATGTCGCCTGCCTGTTATACAAATCGGACGCCGGCGTTAAAAAGGTGTTGATCGTCGAGCGTACCGGCGAAGCCGGACACTGGCAGCTGCCTCAAGGCGGGACTGACGGGGAAGAGATTGAGATCGCTGGAGCCCGCGAGTTACGGGAAGAGACTGGCGCCGTTTCAATCGCCAGTCGCGGTGTATTCAGCGGTCTGCATCGATACAAATTCCCCAAAAAAAATAATTACCGCGGATCGGAAAACTGTGAGCACAAGTACGATTATCGCGGCCAGAAGCAAAGCCTGTTCATCGCGGAATTTTTGGGTGCTGACACGGAAATCAAGATAAATTTTTGGGATCACAGCGCCTGGCGATGGGTTGAGGCTGAGAGCTTGATCGAGGCCCTACATCCAATCCGCCGTTCAGCCGCCCAGATATACATTGAGAAATTCAAATCGTTAAACTTATAAATATGTTTTCTTTCGCTAACAAGATTCGCCTCCGCTTCGCCCCGTCGCCGACCGGTTTTCTACATATCGGCAGCTTGAGAGCCGCCCTGTTCACCTATTTACTGGCTAAAAGCTGGGGCGGAAAATTCATCCTGCGGATAGAAGATACTGATGAGAAGCGCGAAGTTGAGGGCGCCACTGACAATCTGATCCTTGTTCTGAAAAAAATCGGGCTGGAATTTGATGAAGGTCCTTATAGCGGCGGGAAATATGGACCCTACACGCAGACAGAACGCTTAGATATATATAAGCGCCACAGCGAAGAGCTGCTCGCCGCGGGCAAGGTGTACCGCTGTTTCTGCTCGGAAGAAAGATTGACCGAGATGCGCGCAGCCCAGGAAGCGGCCAAGCAGCCGCCGCGTTATGACCGTTTGTGCCGGAGCTTGAGCTTAGATGAAGCTGCCGCCCGGGCCGCAGGCGGCGAATCATACGTGATCCGTCAGAAGATGCCGCTTGAGGGCGAGGTGGTCGTCCACGATGAAATACGGGGCGATATAAAGTTTCAGGCAGCGGATCTTGATGACCAGGTGCTTATCAAATCAAATGGCGTTCCTACTTATCAATTTGCTAGTGTCGTTGACGACCATCTGATGGGGATATCGCATGTCACTCGGGCGGTGGAATGGTTGCCATCTTACCCGAAAAATATCCTTCTGTATCGTGATTTCGGCTGGACGCCGCCAAAGTTCATCCACATGCCCCTTATCCTCAATAAAGAAGGCGGCGGTAAACTGAGCAAGCGGCGCGGGGATGTCTTTGTCGAGGATTATTTTGCTAAGGGATACCTTCCCGAAGCGCTGATCAATTTTTGCGTCCTCTTGGGCTGGCACCCTAAAAGCGATCAAGAATTGTGGACGCTTGATGAGTTAAAAAAAGATTTTACTCTGGAGGGGCTCGGCGCTAGCCCGGCCGTGTTTGATACCGATAAGCTCGACTACTTCAATGCCCACTACATCCGCCTTAAGTCGGTAAGTGAACTCACGCGCCTTACCCGTCCATACCTTGAAGAGGCCGGTCTCCTGACCGACGAGCGACAGCTAGAAAAGTTTGTTGCCCTATCTCAGGATCGTCTAAAAAAATTAAGCGACGTTGTTGAGCTGACCGCTTTTCTTTTCCGTCTGCCGGAGTACAGCGTGGACTCTCTAAAATGGAAAAAAATCAGTCTGGAAGAATCCTTACTCTGCCTTGGCAAGATCGGTTCCGAGCTAAGTAATGTTCCCGCTGAAAAATGGGATAAGGCCTATTTGGAAAAGCGACTTCTGGAGTGGATAAAAGAGCAGGGGAGACCTAATGGCGACTATCTCTGGCCGCTCCGCTACGCGCTTACCGGCCAAGTTTATAGTCCAGGCCCATTTGAGGTAGCTGATGCTTTGGGGCGGGAAGAGAGCTTAAGGAGGATAAGTCTGGCCACCGACAAGGCGCAAATTGTTTAAAATTTAGCCTATTTTAAACAATATTTACAGATATTCCAAAATATGTTATAATGTAATAGTTAATAACGTATGAAATGGCTTTTTACCCTAAACTATCTATGAAAAATATCCTGTCCCGACTGATCAAGCTGAGTTGTTTGGCACTATTTGCCATAAGCTTGCTGTCCGGCGGCTCGTCTGTCCTGGGGCAGAGTAGCGATATCGATGCGGAGATCAGTGAGCTTAACCAGAAGATTCAGGCGCAAAAGAAGCAAATCGATGCGCTTCGTTTGCGCCAGCAAGAATACCAAACACAGATCCAAGCCAAGCAGCAAGAGCGCACCAGTTTGAGTAATCAGCTGGCAATACTGGAAAATCGTCTAGCTAAAGCCAAGCTTGATATTGAAAGCGCTAATTTGGAAATCGATAAGACGAACTTGGAGATCAAGAAGGTAGAAATTGATAAGGACAACCTCGATAAAAAAATTGAGACGCAGAAGCTGCACATCGCCAGTCTGCTCCGCTCGATCTATAAGCAGGACCAGGTATCCACTTTAGAGATACTGCTTCTAAATAATTCACTCACAGAGTTCTTGAACCAAGCTCGTTATCTGCAAGATGCCAATATCGAGATCGGCCGCAGTGTCGAAGACCTGAAAATGAACAAGGAACTGCTGGATCAGAACATCGTCGTCCTCGACGCCAAGAACAAAGAGATGCTCGCCCTTAAGACGGAACTTGAGGAAAAAAAGGAAAGTTTATCTTACGAGCAGTCTAATAAGTCCAACCTTCTTGCCGAGACCCGCGCTTCAGAAAGGGAATACCAGAATCTTATCGAGCAGGGGAAGCGCGAGCAGCGCCAAGCCGAAGCAGCGATTGCCAGCGCAGAGATCCTGATCCGTCAAAAGATGACCGAAAAAGAACGGCAGACACTAAATAATGGCAATAATACGATTGCCTGGCCAGTTGCCCGTAACGTCATCACCGCCGGTTTTCACGATTCCACTTATCCCTACAAAAACTTAATTGGCGAACATCCGGCTGTTGATATACGCGCCAAACAGGGCAGCACGATCATGGCCGCTGCCGACGGTTATGTCGCCAAGGTTAAGTCCGACGGCACCAAAAATTACGCCTATATCATGCTCATCCATGGTAACGGCTTATCCACCGTTTACGGACACGTCTCGGCAGTCTTTGTGATGCAGGACCAATATGTTAAGCAGGGACAGGCGATCGGTCGATCGGGTGGCATGCCGGGCGGCACCGGTTCCGGACCGTTCACGACTGGGCCACATCTGCACTTTGAAGTTCGCTTGAATGGTTTGCCGGTTAATCCGGAGAACTATCTGCCTTAAATTTATTTGCAACATTATTAATTATAATAATATGTTGAGTGATAATTTTTTTTCAAAGTTCATTAACAAAAAAGAGAAGGAGAAAAAAATGAACAATAAACCAAGCAAAGAAGAGGCCAAACAGGAATTAATTGAAAAATTTGGCATGGATAATACTTGGAGTTTTCAATGGGCTTTACGAAGAGGAGAGATTGAATTAGCTGAAAATTGGTTAAACTATATTATCGACAATAAAGAAAATTTTCCGCAATATGAAGGGAATTGGGATGAATGGTTAAAAGATCGCCAAGAAAATATCAGCACCTATAAAGAACTTAAAGCCAATGGGACTCTAGAAAAAACCGAAACTAAAACCATAAAATCGGTTAGCGAGGAGGGATTAAGAAGATTTGGAATAACCGACACAAAGGATTTTAGACGATGCTTACAGGAGGGTAAAGTTGATAGCGCCCAATCCTGGTTTGAATATGTGCAAGAGAATATTATATATTTTACTCAATATTCAACAAAAAAATGGCTTTCGGACCGCCAAAAAGAATTAGCTGATGCTAAAAATAAAGGATGATTTAATAAATCTCTCTTAAAGCAAAAGCCATCATAAATTTGATGGCTTTTTTAAACGCTTTAGAACTCTCGTCCTTCATGCACCTTACGGTGGATATCGCGGAGCTGCTTATTAGTGACGTGAGTATAGATCTGGGTAGTAGCGATATTACTGTGTCCCAAAAATTCCTGTACGGTGCGGAGGTCAACGCCTTGATTAAGAAGGTCGGTAGCAAAGGAGTGGCGCAGCGTGTGAGGCGTGGCCATGACCGGTAAGCCGGCTATCTTCACATATTTTTTAACGATATCCTCGATACTCTTTACGGTCAAGCGGCGCGAGTCCTGTGTCTTAGTTGCACCCCGACGGTAATTAATGAACAGGGCATCATCCATATCTTTACGCTCCTTAAGGTAAGCGCGCAAAGCGGTGATTGCCCGGCCAGAAAAATATACTGTCCGGAGTTTACTTCCTTTACCAATTATCGCCGTCTCGATGTCTTTAGTGTCATCCTTGATTCGTAACTGGTCCCGATCTAGGGCGGCTAGTTCAGCGACTCGCAGACCGGTCGAAAATAGGGTTTCCAGAAGTGACCGATCACGCAGGCCGATGATCGTTCCCTGAGAAGGAGCGCTAAGCAGCCGTGACAACTGCTCGAGCTTTAAAAATTTTATTTCTTTATCAGCTTTATCTTTAGCTAATTTTACTTTTGAAGGCGACAGGGAAGTGATGTCTTTTTCGACGAAAAACTCCAGAAGAGAGCGCAGCGCTATCAGGTAGTAGTTCTGCGTAGTCTTTTTAAGGGTTTTATTTGTCCTTTTATCCGCATGGCGCGACAGATATACTTTATACTGCCAGATGAGCTCCGGAGTCAGGGAAGAGGGTTGGAGGGCCTCCCGACCAGTGTCCTTGAGCCAGCCGAAGAACTTCCGGAGGAAGCGAGTATAATTTTCCTGGGTCTTCGAGGAGAGACCCTTCTCGATCTCCGAATAATCCAGAAAGTCGGTCAGGTATTTTATTATCGGCTTATGCTTATCCATAGCAGGTTAATTATATCACACTTTCTTTTTGAGGTAGGGGCAGGGTGTCTTGACCTAGATGGTTAAATACGGCCCTGAACAGGCATCCCTGATACTTCGCATAATGTATATTAATCCACCTATTATCTAAAGCAAAAGAAGGGCGGCAGAGCTTGCCCCCTTAACTGATCAGTAAACCCATCAAATTGATCTCCGGCTGGAATAACAGGATTATCTTGATAATCAGCAAGAATAAACCGATTATTGTGATACAGAATACCAGGACGGCAAGAAAAAAAATAAATTTAAACGCTGTTTCCATATAGTTTATTTAAAATCTGGGTTGATAAATATCCGATCGCCGAAGCGTAGGTCTACATACTCGGTCCTGCTAAAATTATCCTTTATTTTCTCTTTTTTGACAAGGACAAGGCGTTCTAGTTGCGTGGCCGCTCCATCATTGGTACTGAAATAAACAATCGGTCCGTCCTTAAATTTAGCCTTTAAAGTATTGAATTCCCAGTCGATGATGAATTTTTCCAGGCTCAATTCTTCATTGGCGATTATCAGCTCATTAAGGTCAAGAGCAAACCCCAAATAATCAGTATTGACATTAATCTTATTTTTGTGTCCTATCAGCGTTCCGGGATTTTTGTTTTCCAAGATAAAGTATTTTTGCTTGTCCTCATCACTCACTGCCTGGTCCTTAATGATATATCCGTCACCAGATGCGTAAAACAGGTCACTTCCCTCTTGCCAGATGAAGGCGTAAGGACGTTCATAACCAGTAACCTCAAGCGTCCGCGGCCACTTTTTTTGAATCGTACAGTCGGTCAAATTATAGGCAGCAATCAAATCTTCAGCTGCTTTCTCTCCATCAAAAAGAAAAATGTTACTTTCCGAAAACAGGAGCCAACGCGACTCCTTAGTTTGGCGCCAGATAATATCTTCGACGGAATCAGCGGAAACTCTGGTCAGTCCGCCCAGCTGGACATTTTGTATTATCCAAAAAGGGGCCGACAGAAAAAACCAAACTAGCGCGCCGGCGACCAATATTCCGGCCGCAATCAAACAGCGTCGGAGGCGTCCGCCCTGCGGGCTAGTTTTTTTCCGGAAGAAAGGATTATGAAGATTCTTGGGCTGATAATCTTTTTTTATGTGCCTGTCGTATGGGGTCATATTACTTCCCTCCTGATATTAGCCTGAGGTCTGGCTAGCAATTCATAAACAATCTTCGGCTTGAATATCTGCTTAAAAATTTTTTTCATGTTTATTGTTAACGGCGATATATTATTCGGCGATCACTTCACCCTGGTCGGCATTAAAGCGGTCCTCTTTAAGTTCGGTAGTCAGATCCAGCAGTCGTCCGGATACTTCTTGGCCGGTCAATTTGTCGGTGGCAAAATATCGGCCGGCTTCCACTAGTACTGGCGATACACCCACCTGGCTCTCAGCCGGGACAAGCTGTATCTCAAATCTCAGCCGGCTGGCGCCATCGGCCACCTGTAATTCGGGAATCTTCCAGATAAGTTGACGGGAATCGGGATTATAATTAAGTTCCCCGGCCAGGAGAGACCTTTGACCGGTGAGCTCGACACCTCGAGGCAAGCGAGCGCTCAGGCTGAGATCAGAAAAATCGCCGTTTCCCTGCACCGACCAGAAAACCCAGTAGTTGGTCGGGATACCGACGATTGGCGGAATCGGCCCGATTCCCAGTTGATCTCCTTGAGGGCTAGTGTAATAGACAACGGCACTCGCACTTAGTTCGGCTGCCAGATGTATATCCGCCAGATCTGTAGAAAACTTAAATTGCTGCCCGTTTAGTATATATTCAATTTGCGCCTGCCATTTTAAAGTCCGAGTGTCAGTATTTTTTTGTCTTATATAAGCTAAAAAAGACAGTTCTTCTTCAGAGTGCGGCGATATCCCCTGGAAAATTATACTGCTCCCCTTGACGGATGCACCTGGACTATCAACCTGCTCCTCAAGGCGGTCCAAACTATAGCCCTCAGTGGTCGGTTTCAGGCTAACAATCACATCATTAACCGTTACGCTTCCGCCATTTTTCAAGCGCACCACTACGACGACCGGCTCCCCTGTTTTAGCGGTTGACTCGGACGGAGTGAAGGTAACTTCAAGGGGCGGGTTATTTAAATCGACCGGCGGACGGACAAAGCCCCCTAATCCAGGAAGGGCCGGCCGGAAAAAAAAGAGGAAGAATAAGCTGGCCGCCAAGATAATGGTTACCATGATAAGCGACAGATCAAGCACCAGATGCCAATGATTCTTCAGATAGAAGCGTTCCCAGCGGCTTCGAAAATAACGATTAAAATGTCTAATCATATTCTTATTGTCGGGCTTCGCACGTCCCGATCATTAATTAAAAGTTTTTGATGCCAACTAATATTTCCGCTCGTCCGTCACCGTCGAGATCACTGAGCGAAAGCTTATAGCCGCCCCGGAAACTCGTGTCATAGGCGAACCAGCTACTGAGACGCTCTCCTTTTCCGGTGAAGATTAGAATGTGGGGGCCGCCTCCGGAGGCAGGGGCCGTGACGATTTCTGCTCGTCCGTCACCGTTGATATCAGCGGCCGCCACGCTTACACCGCCGCGGAACTTAATATCGTAACTTAAAAAACTGTTAATTAGCTCACCGTTTATCGTGAATATTTTAATGCGCGGCTCATCCCCCCGGCCCGGCCCCGTGATAACTTCAAGACTGCCATCTCCGTTAATGTCACCGAGAGCAACGTCTACGCCGCCCCTTAGGTCTTTGTTATAGGCGAACCAACTGCCCTCAAGCTTGCCAACCGCAGAAAAGACGCGCACTTGCGGTCCACCGCCCGGGCCAGCCCCGACGACGACCTTTTTGAAGTATCCGTCGTCGATCTGCGTCGCTAGATTCAATTCACGGTTATAAGCTTTAGTGTAGGGCGGAAAAGAGGCGATAGCTTTACCGTCTCGATAAAGAGTGACCCAACCGCGGTTGGCGCTCAGGCTAACGGTTGTTTCACTGTCGCGACTGCCAGAAGCCAATACAACGGCTGCCCCACCGGGATAGGCGCCAGTATAAGCGAAGAATCCGTTACGAACCTGACTTCCCTCGTGATTGAATACGCGATAAAAATAGCCATTATTAAAACTACTGTTTGTTATCTCCGTATTGGTCTTGAGGAGAACGAGTCCGTCTTGCGGTTCAAGTGTAAAATAATTGATCTTTAAACCGTTGTTTGTCCGAGGATCCTGGCTGCCAATAATTTTTTCCAATTCCTCCTTCTCGAGGAAGTAACTTTGTTTAAGCGCGGTTGAGTTGACTATCGCGACGCCATTTTTAAAATCTCTCCGCCACAAGCCCGGTTTAAGTTCCTGACTACCACCCGCCAACAAATTATAGGCCGCCGTTTGAGCCGGTCCCAGATTTACTTCGTATTCATCATACCACCAGGTTTGGCCGTGGCTCGTTACGTCATAATCATAGCTGAAATATCCTTGACCCATAAGCGTGCTTGTGAGGCCGAAGCGCACGCGGCGGTAATTAGTCTGGTTCTTGTCATAAATATTGATGATCGGAAGCGACGGAACCAGGTTAAGGCTCGGCAGCTTCAGATAGGTCTGCATCGAACCGGTCCAGGTGCCACCGTTTTCCCAGGGCGAAGGAAAACTTTCCAGCATCATGCCATTTAGGAGTCCTTGATATCCGTCATAGACACGTCCGTTACCGATGATAATAAATTCTGATCCCGCCAGCATCCGCGTCTTGGCTAGCATCTTCTTAAAGCCTTCTGCCCAGAGGCGATCGGCATCGGCGCGGTTTTCCGCCAAACCATCATTATTCATATCCAGCGTCGCGGAGTTCACCCAAGAGACATCGCCCCAAGTGTTATCATAGAAGACGCCATCCCATAATCCAGTAGCCTGTATTTCTTCGACGACGAATTCCGGGAGATAATCATTGAACCTTTGTCCGCTCTCGTCGGTTTGGGCGCCATCAGTCAAATTGAACATTGAAGTGTATGGCCAGTTCGAAACCTTTTTTCCGGCGGCATCCCTGAGCCACCAGCCGTCTTTAAGACCAGTTGCCAGTCTGCGGCGCAGGGGCGCATCATCGTAATACTCCAAATTATCAAGAATTTCCTGTGATGTTATATAAGCCAAGATAATGATACCGGGATTGAGAGTGCGAATCTTGATGAGTTCGCTCCGGCTATTTTCTTGGACCTCCATATCTAAGATGAGAAGATCCCATTTAGCTAGTTCGGCTGCCTCACTATCGGTTATTTCCCAGCGTAAATAGTAGTTAGCCAAGCGGGGGTAGACGTTCTTAACCGTGGCCGCGTGGACGGCAAATGGCGCGAGTAATGTAATAGCCAGACTGCCTAAGAATATCTTTTTCATGCTTATTATTTATTTCTTCTTACCGGAAACGGGCTTGAGTATCCTTAAATCCGCGGGCAGATATTTATGCAGTGCCCTAGGAATGATCACCGAACCGTCCGGTTGCTGGTTCTGTTCAAGGATTGCCGGGAAAAGCCGACTAGTCGCCAGACCAGAGGCATTAAGTGTATGCACAAATCCGTTCTGTCCGGTCGCCGGATTCTTGAAGCGGACTTGTCCGCGACGGGCCTGGTAATCGCCGGCGTTAGAGATACTGCTTACCTCCTTATAGATATCCATACTGGGTAGAAAGATTTCCAAATCATAGGTCTTAGTCATCGCGGCGCTGCAGTCACCAGCCGCCAGCTTAGAGATCTGAAAGTGCAGTCCCAGACCTTCAACTAGCTGTTTGGCATTGTCCACGAGTTCATCAAACATCTGGCCGGAATCTTCCGGGTGACAGAAGATAAACATCTCTATCTTGTTAAATTGATGGCCGCGGACCATTCCCCGCTCTTCTTGGCGATAACTGCCGGCTTCGCGCCGAAAGCAGCTCGAATAGGCGAAATATTTAAGAGGCAGATCACCGCCGGCTAGTATTTCATCACGATGATAATTACCGAGCATCATTTCGCTGGTCGCATTAAGGCAAAGCTTATCCTGTGTCCAATATAGATCGTCGCGAAACTTAGGCAAATGCCCAGAGGTATAAGCGGAATCCTCGCTGAGCAAGAAAGGAGGAATAAGAAAGCGGTAGCCGTTTTGGGTATGGAAATCTACAAAATACGAGAGGAGCGCCCATTCCAGGAGCGCGCCTGCGCCGGTATAGCACCAGAAGCCGCTGCCGGACATCTTAACCGCTCTTTCATAGTCGATCAGCTTTAGGCTGGTTGCCAGCTCGACGTGGTCCCGAAATTTAAAAGAAAATTCCGGCTTCCGGCCGAAAGTGTAGATAGCTTCATTGTTTTCTTTGCCGCCGGAAACGACATCGGAAGCAGGCAGGTTGGGGAGTTCCGCCACAAGTAGCTGTAACTCTTCTTCCTTAGCCGATAATTCTTTTTCTAGTGCCCGGATATGATCCCCTTCTTCCTTAAGCCGGGCAATGACTTCCGGAGTGGGCTTGGTCTTGGAATTCTTGTTCCGTTGGGCCTTTTTTTCCTCCATGGTCGCAATCAGCCGTCGTCTGTCGTCGTCAAGGGTGATAATCTTTTCCAGATCAAGATCAGCTGGGTCCATGCGCTTTAAAAGCGCGCTCCGGACTAGCTCCGTCTCTTCTCTGATTAATTTAAGGTCTAGCATATATTTCTAATTTACGATTTCACCGCCAAAATTTTTGAGTAGGTCTGACATCAATCCGGTATTACTCTGTCCGGTTGCCTGAGAGTCGCTGGCTCCTGACGCTACCTCGGCCACCTCCTTTTCAACGTTCTTGACCGGCAGAGTCTCGTCGAGCGCGGAAGTGAAGCTGAGTCCAGCGCCGTACACCTCACCGAGCACCTTGTCGACAATAACTTTGATACTACTATCATTGATACGGTCCTGGTGGAACTTATATTTAAAAACAAGAAGTAGGCGGCCATTTTGCAAACCGCGGGGTTCACAATTTTGCAGAACGAAAGATAAAGAATGGTTATATTTCTTTATCTTTACTAGAAGTTCGGGCCAGCGGGCCAGGATCTCCGCAACAGTCAGCTTGAGAACAGGCGCTGACGGCGGGTTCTGGGCGGTTTTTATGTCTGTTTGTGTAGAAGCAGGTTTCAGGGGGCCTTTAGCCGGTCTCTGCGGATAATCCGCATTATCCCGGATAAACTGAGCCGCGGGCTTGTCGGCGCTAAAACAAAGTTCGCCGATTGCTATTTCCAGGGGTAACTGCGGAATAAGCGGGCTCTTATTATCAGCCGCGACTTCTAAAAAACGACGGGTTAGACCGATTGTTTGCTCCAAGCCCAAACTTCCCGCTACCGGTGTGAGACGTTTTTCTAATTCTTCGCCCCAGTCCAGACCCAGGCTATTTTCGAGTTCTGGGCTCAGCTTGCTCAGCATAATTTTACGAAGAAGGCTAACCACCTCGGCCACGAAAAGCTTGATATTCACGCCACTGTCGGCCAGGTTGTTAACTAGAGCCACCGCTTTTGCTGCATCTTTGCGGCTCAGATGATCGAGAAGATTAACCGCCTCCTGGCTGCTGTAATGCGGCATGACCAGTTCGGCCTGCTCGGCTGTGACTTCTTTATCTCCGAGCGAAAAGATTTGCCCCAGTAGGCTTTCCGCATCACGCAGATGGCCTCCCGAGCGGCGGGCCACCGCCTCCAGTATCCCATCCGCGACGGAAACCTTTTCCTGCTTGGCGATGTAACTGAGCTTCCTCACTATATCCGCGACGCTTACCCGCCGGAAATCGAAGCGCTCGCAGCGGGAAACGATCGTGGCCGGCACTTTTTGTATTTCAGTGGTACAGAGGACAAAAATCACGTAGGCGGGCGGCTCTTCGATAATCTTAAGCAGGGCGTTAAAAGCGGAAATGGAAAGCATGTGGACTTCGTCGATGATAAAGACCTTATACTTGGCGCTAGTCGGCGCTAACCGGGAAAAAGCGATGATGTTATCGCGGACATTATCCACGCCGGTATTGGACGCGGCATCGATCTCGATTACTTCCAGATTGCGGCCGGCGACTATACTTTGGCAACTCGGGCAGCTATCGCAAGGTTCGAAATCTGTCGCCGCCCGTTTTTCGCAATTAACAGCCTTCGCCAGGACCCGCGCCATAGTTGTCTTGCCGACGGCCCGTGGGCCACAAAACAGATAAGCACCGGCCGGCCGGCCGGCCACCACCTCGTTTTGCAAAGTTATCTTGATGTGATTCTGGCCGAGAACTTCGGAAAATTTCTGCGGACGATACTCACGATACAGAGTTGACATAGGAATAAATTCTTAGTATTTAACAGGGGTTATTTCACGATACTGGTGCGGCGTCTAATTTCCGCTTCGACTAAACGACTATTTTGTCCATACTTTAAACGACTTAGGGCTCTTATTTTTGAAGCGATTTCCGGTCTTTTTACCCCTAATAAAGGCCAAATTGTCTTTAAAGTAAAGGGTCGGGCCGCGCTATTATCAATCAGGAGTTTTAAGCAAGCCATTCCCTTATCGATGTTTATTAAATCATATTCATTAAAAACCGGCGCGAATTCTTTGACTAAAAATTCCGCGTCCTCCGAACCAATTTTAAAACTAATCATTGTTCCGACGTTACCGAAAACTGCGTCTTTAATTTCCGTATTATTATTTTTAGCCAGCTGACCGATATATTGATGGGCGATTACTAAATTAAGAGCGTATTTTCGCGCTTCCGATAAAATCTGACAAATTGAATTTGTCGTAAAGTTTTGAAACTCATCGATATATAAATAAAAATCTTTACGTTCCGCGTTCGGAACATCGGTGCGCGATAAAGCAGCCATTAAAATTTTTCCGACTAAAATCATGCCGAGTAAATAAGCGTTCATTTCGCCGACGACGCCTTTCGGCAAATCAATTAATAATATTTTTTGATTATCCATGATGTCGCGCAGCTTGAAAGCACTTTCTTGCTGACCGATAATCGGCCGCATCATATCGTTTGAAATAAAGGAAGTAAGTTTCGAAGTGATATAAGGTACGATATTGGCAAGCGCCGCTTCGCCACCCGCTTTCTCCGCTTCCTTGCGCCAAAAATCGACGACCGGCTGATTTTTACAACGACTTAGTTTATACTTTCTAAAATCCTCATCGGCGAGAACCTTAGGAATTTCCATTAACGTTGAACCCGATTCCGGATCATCCATAATTAAAAGCATGGCATTGCGCATGTATTGTTCGAACATCGGTCCGCCCGTCGCTTTTAAATCATATAACTTATCAAAAATTCCGATCATCTCGTTAATCACAAAACTTTTTTGTTCCGGATATTTCGGATCGTATTCAAGCAAGTTTAAGGCCATCGGTCGCTCTAAATCGCCTGGTGAAAAAACAACCACATCCTCGCCGCGGTCCGGCGGGATGCGATCTAAAATATCGGCAATTAAATCACCATGCGGATCAATGACGCAAACACCTTCCCCGTTTTGAATATCTTGCACCGCCATATTGCAAAGCAATACCGATTTACCGACCCCGGATTTACCGACAATATAGGTATGACGACGACGATCAGAGCGCCCGATACGTATTTCTCTTTTCACCCCTCGATAAACGTTTTCGCCAAGCGAAATTCCTTCTTCCGGCAAAGTTGCCGGCGCGGGCGCTATTTTTGAAGTTAACCAAACTATGTTTGGCGTTTCTGTCCCCTTCAACGGCAAATGATATAAACTCGTCAATTCTTCCGTGCCTAATAAAAAACTAAGATTTTCTTCAAAACGGCGGTAAATAAAATCATCAATAATTTTATGTTGATTTCCCTTATAAATGCGGGAAAAATTATTGCCGTAATGATAATTATTAAATTCGTTATAAACGTTTGAGAAATTCTCAAGATAATAATTCGCTTTTTCTTTTGTCTCGGCGCAAACAATTAAACGTAAATTTACTTCTAAACCGGCTTTAAGATTTTTCTCTTCAATCATCTTAAGCATGTCCTGTTCAACCTGCGTTAAGTATTTCATCGTCTGCATTCCCGGCTGAGACGCATTCTGCGAGGCCGGTTTAGGCGGAAACACTGCATAGTATGTGGCCCACAAAGGATTACTTGCTCTTAGACCATGCCAGACTGAACCACAGCGGTTGATCATTACGGAAGTTCTTTTGCTCGCTTTGTGCCAACTCGGCGGGGCACTCCGCACGACATATTGAATAACGATACTTTCCTGCCGATCTAATTTTGATAAAACATTAATAATCGAGTTAAGCGGATCGACCAACATTTTTTCATAAGTCTTTAAGGATAAAACAAATTTATTTTTCGTTTTTAAATAAGCGGCCGAAACATAATTGGTCGGCGTAAAAGAATTATAGTCTAAAACTTCCTCTAAAACCGCATCGGGATAATGGGCGGTAATTTGTTTTTCTAAATATAAAGCATGACGCTCCGGGGCAACCGCATAAAAATAAATTTTGCCTTGTTGGGCGACAATTTCAAATGAAAAATGATCATCGCGACCCAAAAGCCAACTCATAAAACCACCCTGAACACGTAAACCGCCGATGGAAGCAAAAATAGTTTCGCCCTTGGCGATTTCTTCTTTTAGTTGTTGCGGGGTTGTTTCCTTATTTTCATCTTTCGGTTTTTCTTTCGGCAAGCGAATTAAAAAAAGACGGTGTTTAAAATGATTTCGCCCGAGACCGAAAATTTTAATAACTTTTCGCGCGAGCAGTAAAAGAATATACAAAAAAAGAAGCGCGCCCGCCATCTGCAGAATCAAAACCGGATTTAGATAACTCGTTGGATCTTGCATATTTTATCTGTCTTTTAAACGAATAATTTTATCAGCTTTTAATTTTACCTCTTGTTCCAAGAAAAATTTATTTATCCCCGTAATTAGAGAGAGCCATTTTCTAATCAGAGAAACAATTTTATTAATTTTTAATTTTGTTTGACTCAATAACTCATTAATTTTTAAAACTGTTTCTTCTCCCTTTTTCTTAAATATTTTCTGTTCTTCTGGTTTCATCTTTAAAAAAACTTCATTTAAGCCTTCGGCTAAAATGTTATCGATTTCCTGCGCACGTTTTTGTTGATAATAATCACCGGCCGGCACGGAAGTTGGCTTCGCAATATTAATAATCTCCGCCGCCGATTTAAGCTTCGCTTTTTTCTCATGAGTCAAGGAAACATTTTCCGTTTTATTTTCGGGCGTTTTTATTTTTTCGCTCGTCGGAATCGGAATCGGTATTTTTTCTAAAATCGTCTTCTCTAATTTTTGTTCAGCCATAATATTTATTATTTGACCAAAATTGCTCCCACCGGGCAATTTTCCGCCGCACTTTTAGCGCAATCGCTAACTTCTGTTTTAATAACTTCGGCTTTGCCGTCGAGATTCAACTGGAAGCTGTCCGGACATAATCCGGCACACAGTCCGCAACCTGCGCAGAGACTCTTATCTATCCTAACCATAAAGACTGATTAATGTTTAAAACTATAATTATTATAGCATAATTTCCAAAAAATAAAACTATTATTTATCTCTAAAATTAGTAAGAAAACAAATCTCAGTTGTTATTATGGCCCTATTTGACAATTATTTAGTCTTTTGTTATATTTATCTAAGTTAAAAATAAAGACGAACCTTATGGCACATAAGAAAGCGGCCGGCTCAACCGCTCTAGGCCGCGAATCAGCAAGCAAACGCCTCGGCATCAAAGTTAACGACGGCCAGTGGGCTAAAACTGGCGCTATCTTGGTGCGCCAGCGGGGCACTAAATATCATCCCGGTCGTAACGTAAAGCGCGGCGGCGACGACACTCTGTTTGCGATGGCGAGCGGTTTTGTCAAATTCACCACTAAGACCCTACGTAAATACGATAATTCCCTCAAGGCGGCCAAGTTTGTGAATATCGTTTTGCCGGAAAAGGTAAAAGCAACGGCCAAGAAATAAAACCCCTACTTCATTACAAAAAACACCGTTATAAAAACGGTGTTTTTTATACAGTTTGAATTACTGAACACTATTTTTTGCCTTTTTTACATACCTTAACAAACTCGACAAACAGCGGGTGCGGCGCCAAGGGGCGGGAGATATATTCCGGGTGAAATTGGACACCGATAAAGAAAGGATGACCCTTGATCTCTATCGCTTCGACAATCTGTCCATCAGGCGAAGTACCAGCGATGGTCAAGCCTAATTCCTCAAAGCGCGTTTTGTAGTCATTATTAAACTCATAGCGGTGACGGTGGCGTTCAGAAACAATCTTCTTGTCGCTATAGGCTTGATACGCCGCCCTGAGACGGGTGCCTGGCGTCAGACGGCAGGGCCAACCACCTAGGCGAATTGTCCCGCCATAACCCTTTTCTTTGATTAATTCAGCCTGGCCAGGCATGATGTGGATCACAGGATCGGGTGTCTTCGGATCAACTTCGGCAGAATTAGCTAGCTTCAATCCGGCAACATTGCGCGCGAACTCTATGACCGCCATCTGCATGCCGTAACAGAGTCCGAAATAAGGTACACCATTCTCACGGCAATATTTAATGGTCTTGATCTTGCCCTCAGACCCTCGGCCGCCCCAGCCCTGAGGGACGATTATACCGTCGAGACCGCGCAGCGCTTTCGTCCCGTTCTTTTCGACATCTTCCGCGCCCAGCCATTTGATATTAGTTCGGCAATTATTTTCGGCGGCGGCGTGCTTGATAGCTTCAATTACCGAGATATATGAATCTCCTAGCGAAAAATCTCCGCTGGCAAAATATTTACCGACGATACCGATGTTTACGACCGGACGCTTCGCTTTGGAGGCTCTAACCATCGCTTTCCATTCGATATTGCTACTCTTATGCTTCGGGGCTAAGTTAAACTTCTCAAGTATGCGATCACTCAGATAATCTTTTTCGAAATTTAAAGGAATATCATAGATCGAATCTACATCCGGGGCGCCAATCACCGCTTCCAGCGGAACATTGCAGTTGATAGATAGTTTTTCGCGCCGCGCCATATCGATCGGCTGTTCACTGCGAGCGACGAGCAGATCCGGCTGGATGCCGGCCGATTGCAAACTCCGGACCGCGTGCTGGGTCGGCTTAGTCTTCATCTCACCAATCTTGCTCGGGATGGGCAAGTACGAGACCATGACAAAAAGCACGTCTTTGGGGTGATAGAGTTTCATGACCCGGGCTGCTTCCAAGAAAAGCAAATTTTCATATTCGCCGACCGTTCCGCCAATCTCGATAATCATTATTTCCGCCTTAGTCTTAGCGGCAGCGATATCGATCCGATCGCGGATCTCCTGCGGGATGTGGGGAACGACCTGCACACAGCGCCCCTTATAGCCCAGATTGCGCTCCCGGTTGATTACCGATTGATAGATGCGGCCGGTCGTCATGTAATTTTCCCGGTAGATATTTTTATTCAGGAAGCGTTCATAATTACCGATATCCTGGTCCGTCTCATCGCCATCTTCGGTCACGAAGACTTCGCCGTGCTCAATAGGATTCATGGTCCCGGCATCGACATTAATATAGGGATCCATCTTGATGGCGCTCACGTTATAACCGCGCGCCTGGAGGATCTGGCCGATTGAGGCCGTTGTTACGCCCTTCCCCACGCCGGACATCACGCCGCCCACGACGAAAATATACTTGACTTCAGCCGGCCGGACTTTAGCTGCTCGGCGAGTTTTCTTTTCTGGCATAATTGTATTGTCCCCCGCCAGACGGCAGCGGCTCCTAGCTATCCGGGCGACCTCGCCACCCGGGTTATTAATTATTATTTCTTGGCTTTTAAAATCTCCAAAGCTTTATCAAATTGGGGATCGCGGTCATTATCCAGATCCTCGGTTGTCATCTCAACGGACACATCTGGTTCCAGTCCTTTATCGTTGATATAGTCGCCTGCCGGAGTTAGCCATTTAGCAACCGTGATCTTCAAAGTAGCCCCGCCGTCCAGATCGCTGAGCGACTGCACCGACCCCTTGCCGTAAGTAGTTTCACCGACAATTGTAGCCAGTTTGTAATCTCTGAGGGCGCCAGCCAGTATCTCGGAAGCCGAGGCGCTGCCGCGGTTTACTAGGACGACGGTCGGAAAATTCTTGAGCCTCGCTTGGCCGCGAGCCGGGTATTCATTGCGCCGGTTATTATTAAATTGTTCGGCGACAATCGGGCCTTCTTCAACCCATTCACTGGCCAAGAAAACAGCCGTGTCCAGGTAACCGCCCGGATTGTTCCGGAGATCCAAAATCAAGCCACGCGGATTCTTCAGAAGGACGTCGGAAATAGCCGCGCTAAACAACTGCTCAGTGTCATCATTGAAATTGGAGACCTTGATCACATAAATACCATCTGAACGGAGTTCGGTTTTCACGCTTTTCGTAACAATAAGCGATCGGGTAATGGTCAAATCCTGGGGTTTCTCGTCTTCGCGGATGATGGTCAAAGTGACTTGAGTATCTTTAGGACCACGGATCTTTTTGATGATTTCGCTCAGGCGCAACCCGAGAGTCGCTTCGCCATCAACAGCATAGATCTTATCGCCGGCCCGAAGCCCGGCTTTTTGAGCCGGCATCTCATCAAGAGGAGCGACTACGGTCGGGATATCATTCCGGAGGCTAATTTCCGCACCAATGCCCTCAAACTTCCCTGCCAGATCATCCGTGAATTCCTTAGCTTCCTCCGGATCCATGAAAACAGTATACGGATCGTCAGTCGCTTCCGCGAGTCCGCGAAGTGAGCCGTAAAATAGTTCCTCATCGGTCAACAGGTTCGTATCGACATAGTTACTCTTAAGTTTGTCCCAGACTTCAAAATATAGATCAAAGTCAACATTCCCGTCGGGGTTACTACCTAAAACCGCTTCCCTCGCGTCCGGCGAAAAGGCTAACGGTCCCCGGCCAGAGAAGAGTCCCTGACCGCCGCCGTCCATCAGAAATCCGCCCGCCAACGTGCCCACAACAAAAGCCAACGCTAGGCCGGCGAAGCCACCTTTCTTAAGTATATTTCCTGTGCTGTCCATATATTTATATATTTACCCCGGTCATTTCCTGAGAATCGCCAATCGCGCACCTCTCAGATCGATGAGACGCGACGGCCGGCTGCGCCTAACCGGTCCACTATCAACTATTAGGTCCGGTTGCCGGCCCTTATCTGGCCAATAGTCCGAAAATCGCACCAGGTCGCGGATATTATCCGCACCGCTGAGATTGAGGCTCGTGGAAACGAGCGGCTTATTAATCTTCTTTAATATTTTAATTAAAAAATCGCTTTTAGGCAACCGGACCGCCAAACCGTCGGAGCCGGCGCTGAGCTGTAGCGGCAAGCGGCCGCGATGTTTAAGGACCACTGTGGTCGGACGCTGGTCCGGACCCCAAATTTTCCTTAAAAAATCCGCTTGCGCGGCAGAAATATGGGTATAGCGGGCGGCCATGGCTAAGCTTGATACCAGAATAATGAGCGGTTTAGGCTGCTTACGTTGTTTGAGATAGTCGATGCGGCGGATAGCTCGTAAATTGTCGGCGGTACAACTAAAGCCATAAATGGTGTCAGTGGGCAGGACGACCACTTTTCCGCGATCCAAGAATTCGATAATCTGCCGGATGACCGGTGCCGCGACTTCGCCGCTTTTCAACTTAAGGTAAGGCATGATCCGTTCTTAGATAATCGACTGGAGAGCTTTCAGGGTATCGGGAAGAAGCGGAAGGAACATCTCCGCGATCTTTAACAACCAGGGGGTAACGACCGACTCGCTTATCCGGCTACCAAAGAAATTTTCGATAAGGGTGTAGCGGGAAATGACATACAAGATAAGGCCCATGAACAATGCCCCTTCTAAAAATCCCAGCACCGCGCCCAACAAGTTATTTATATAGCGGCTGCCGGGAATAAAGGCGATCACTTTAAAAGCTTTTTCAATCAGGACAAAGGCCAGTTCGACCAGCTTAGCAACCACGATAAAGAGTATGATAAAGGCCAAGACCTTGCCGATATTCTCGCTGACATTCACAAAACGATCCGCCCAGTCGTAAAAGGCGAGATAGTAGCGGCTAGCAGCGTAGGCTCCGACAATCAGACCGATCAGATTGCCGACCATGCGGATAACCCCTTTAAATAGGCCGCCGATAACGAAGCCGGCGAGGATGATTAGTAAACTGATGTCGAAAAGTGACATATATTTATTGAGAGTAATTAATCCTTCTCGGTCAGGCGCGGAAAGAGTGGTTCACCTTTTTTTATCTGACTGGAGCTGAACTGACTAACGATTTTCCCGGCTGCTTGCGGCAAGAAAGGCTGTAGTAGATAAGCCACATCTAGGATATCTTGAGCGAGCGGCTTTAACACCGCGCCGATCGCCTGGATATCAGTCATCTTCCAGGGAGCGGCCTTTGTCAGTAACATATCACAATTTTTGATTTTCTCCCAGACGGTTTGGAGCGCCTCATTCAGGCGGTACTGTTCCATAGCGGCCGTAAAACGGTTCGCCGTCTCTAAGATACCCGGATGAGACAGGCTAGCGGAGAGCTCAGTGACGATAACATTTTTTTCCAGCAGATTAGAAACGCGGGCCGCCAGATTCCCCAAGCCATTAGCCAAGTCGGCATTATAGCGTTCCCGAAATTTCGTTTCGGAGTAATCGCCGTCTTCAAAGGGCGGAATTTCAGCTAACAGATAATAACGCACGGCGTCAGAGCCGTAGCGATCGGCGAGTTCATAGGGATCAACAGTGTTACCGGCGCTCTTGGATATTTTCTGGCCGTTCACAGTTAAGAAGCCAAAGACCAGTATCTGTCGAGATGGCTCCAAGCCGGCAGACATGAGCATCGCCTGCCACATCGCCGCTTGCGGACGCAAATTATCTTTGCCACAAACTTGGAGTCCGGGCCAATAACGACCAAAATTTCCCGCCTCATCACCGGGCCAGCCCAGAGTCGAGATATAGTTAACCAGCGCGTCGAACCAGACGTACATTACCTGGCTATCATCGCCGGGAACGGCTACGCCGTGCGGCATCTTTTCTTTAAGGCGGGAGATGCTGAAATCCTGGAGGCCGGAAGCAACAAAGGCCGTGATTTCTTTCAGACGTCCCGCCGGGACGACGAAGTCTGGCCGTTCTTCATAAAGACGGAGCAATTTTTCTTGGTAGCGAGAAAACCGGAAAAAGTAGTTCTCTTCCTCAATCACTTCAAGCTCCGCGGCCGGATGAAGTGGACAGCGACCGTTTACCAACTCCGAGTCGGTCTTTTCCATCTCGCAGCCCACGCAGTACCGGACCTTATAGAGTTTTTTATAAATGTCGCCCGCGGCCTGGCAACGACGCCAAAATTCCTGGGCGGCGCGCTGGTGGTCCGGATCGGTGGTGCGGATAAACTTATTATAGGACAGGTCGAGCTTTTCCTTGAGCGGGCGAAATTTGGCAGAATATTCAGCGCAGAATTGCTGGATCTCCATCCCCATCTCTTGGGCTTTCTGATAAATCTTCAGCCCGTGTTCGTCTGTTCCGGTATTGAAAAAGACCGTGGCGTTCCGCTGCGCCTGATAGCGGGCGATGACATCCGCTTTGATCATCTCCGCCGCAAAACCGATGTGCGGAGAGGAGTTGATGTACGCCAGGGTGGTCGTTACGTAAAAATATTTTTCTGTCTGCGACATATTGCTTATTTAATCCTGATGAGGACGACGAATTCGCCTTTCAGATTGTTAGGATCACTTTCCAACTGTTTCTTAACAGCGGCGGGATTACCGAAATATTGGCTTTCGTGAAGTTTAGTCATCTCCCGAGCAACAATGATCGCGGCGGCGGGCAAGACGGCGGCAATTTCGTCCAGGAATTTCAGGATACGGTGCTTAGACTCATAAACGATTACGGGATAAAGACTGTTGGCGATCTCCTGAAGGATGGTCTGCCTGCCCTTCTTGTGTGGCAGGAAGCCGAGAAACAAGAAACGATCGAAGCCGTCGCCGGCAATGGATAGGGCCGCTGTCAAGGCGGAAACTCCCGGTATGCTCTCGATCCTCACCTGATCGGCCAATTCTTCTCGAACAGCGGAAATAAGGTGGCCGCCCGGGTCGGAGATACCGGGTGTACCCGCATCAGTGACTAGAGCCAAATCCCGGCCTTCCCTCAAAAGTGTGATGATCTTCGCGACCTTAAGGGGGCCAGAGTGCTGGTGATAAGAAATTGTCGGCGTCTTGATGGCGTAATGGTCGAGGAGTTTCCGGGTGATACGGGTATCTTCGCAGAGCACATAATCCGCTTCCTCAAGTATACGCCGCGCCCGAAATGTGAGGTCCTCCAGATTGCCGATCGGCGTGGCGACTATTCTGAGACTGCTCATAACTATTCGATATTTTCCCGCCGTTCGCGGATATATTTAGTCCAATCTTCAGCGATCTCCACTAAGACTTTGAACGGGGCCTCGATCACGAAATCAAACAAGAAAATGAAGATATTGATTTTCGAAAACTTCCCGGACAGCCAGCGTCCGGCCATGATGATCGGCATGTAGAATAAGTCTAGAAGCAGAGTAAAGATATTTTCCCGACGCTCGACGACCGTCAGTTCCTTCAGGCCTTTTGTCGTACGCACGCTGAAGAAGCTGACGAAGGCCAGGAAGAAGAGAAAGATGATAATACTCACCCAGTTAAAGTTTATGGCGGTAAGTACCCGAACGATGACATAAACAGAAACCATAAAACCAGAGGCATAGATCAAATTGAAGAACCAATCCTTGAGCCAGGTACGCCGCACCGGTTGTCTGAGAACTATCGGCTGAGCGGTCGGCGCATCGGCAAGAGCCACTTCTTTGATGCCGTCGACGATCATCCGGGTATTATCGTCTCCCGGCTTGCGCGTCAAAAAGACGATGATAAACAAAAGCAGCGCCGGGAAAGAAACATTGACCGCTAAAGAGACGGGGTTAATCGGCTCGTTGAATAGCTTGATAGCCGGCACTTCGATCAAGAAGACAAATATTGACTTTGTCAGGAAAATATAAATTATGCTGCGGACAGCCGCCCGCCACAGCCGATTCTTTGCCCGGCGGTATTTCTGGTTGCAAACCTTATTGATAGCGGCGATCAGGTTGCGCTCTCCTTTTTGAAGCTCGGTATATAGTTTGGCTGGATCAGTCGCGATCGTTTCCGATAAAATATATAAATATAGGCTATAACGCCGAACAATGCGGTCGAGCTGGCGCGAAAGCGGATGACTCAGCTGCGTATCCACGGTCTTTCTGAGAGCGTCGAGACCGTCAGCGATAACCGCGATCTTGTCGGAGCGTCCGGTGAATTCCGTCCAACCGCTGTTATAATATTTAAACAGAACGAAGCTGAGCATGTCTTCATCAAACTTCAGGTATTTCCGCCCGATACTCAAGTAAATCTGGATTTCACGGTCGTCTTCATAGGGCAAATCCTTTGGGAGCTGTATCTTCTGGGACAAGCTGGTAAAAAGATTATCAACGATTGTCTGCTTGACGCGATCTGGAGCCAGGTGTTCCTCGATCTCGCAGGCCGCCAGGGTGATGATCCAGCCAATCAGGTTATTCTTACGCTGGACGAGGTCTTTAGTTTCGTTGATATCTCCGCCCAAACTCCAGTTGGCGGTCATCCGGGCGGAAAGTTCGTCTTTCAGACGGAGATATTTGGCTAGCTTAGCCTCGACTTCATTAATCGCCGTTTCCGGTAATTGATTGTTAGGCAGATAGCTGCCTCTAATAAGTTCGACTAACAAATGCTCGGCTATCTGTCGGCTGTTCGCCCCCATGACTGCGCCTTCGATAACTAACTGACGACGCAGTATCCGACTTATCGCATTCTTACGCAAGAGATGCTCTTCGTCGTAATCGATGGCGTTACGGATCTTCTCATAAAAAAAAGACAGTCGCGAAATAAGCGCCGAAACCCTAAGACGCGGGACATTTTCGTCCCGCTCCTCTTTTTTGGTCTGTTCGCTGTAGATGATTTGAAACAGTTTCTTGGCTTTTTCGTTGACCGCGACCGGCTGGACTTCCTCGGTCCGTTTAAACAAATTTGGGCTAACCATAAATAACGAATTATTTAAAATCGTTAATATTATTGTAGCCTCTTTAGAGCCAAAAAGCAACCGGGAGTGCCCTTCTCCGGCCAGGCTATTTCCCTTGACAGGCGCTTCAAGATTCTGTATTATTTTAGATATAAGTGGCCGAGAGGCTATTTTTAAATACCCTGATAAATATGAACAAGATCACAAACTACGTTGCCGAGTCGGCAGCCGAGATGAAAAAGGTCACCTGGCCAACCAAGAAAGAAACCTACAGCTATACCGTGCTGGTCATCGGCATCAGTTTGGCCGTGGCCGTCTTCCTGGGCATTTTGGATTATATCTTTACTCAAGGACTCCAATTCGTCATATAATTATTCTCTAGCTAATATAGTTCTTAAGTCATATGGCCAAGCAACTTCTTAATCAAGGTCGGCGATGGTATGTCATCCATACATACTCCGGCTACGAAGAAAACGTCACGCAAAACCTCAAACAGCGCGTCGAATCACTCGATATGGAAGATAAAATCTTTAATATCCTGATTCCAACCGAAAAGAAGATCAAGATCAAAAACGGCAAACGCAAGGTAGTCGAAGAAAAAATCTTCCCCGGCTATATTTTAGTCGAGATGGAAGTGACTGATGAATCCTGGTATATCGTCCGTAATACCCCCAATGTGACCGGCTTTATCGGCACCGGCACCATCCCGACGCCAATCAGCGAAACCGAGGTTAAATCTCTCCAGAAACGGATGGGCGTCGAAGAACCCAAATTCCAGATTGATGTCGAAGTCGGCACGCCGGTCCGGATCAACGAAGGACCGTTCAAGAATATGGAAGGCAAGGTGACGGCGGTAGATGAGGCCAAAGGTAAAGTTAAAGTTTCGGTCTCGATGTTCGGCCGCGAAACCCCGGTCGAACTGGACTTCCTCCAAATAAAGAAAATCTAAGATATTTATCATAAATAACAGGCAGGCGGTGCTTCTACGCTTTCCGACATGGCAACAATAATATGGCAAAAAAGATAAAGACCAAGATCAAACTACAGATCCCCGGCGGCCAAGCCAATCCGGCTCCTCCGGTCGGACCGGCGCTCGGCCAGCATGGCCTCAATATCGCCGAATTCTGCAAACAATTCAACGACAAAACTAAGGATAAGATGGGTAGCATCATCCCGGTTGAGATTACTGTCTACGAGGACCGGAGCTATGACTTCATCCTGAAGACCCCGCCCGCCGCCGAGCTCATCAAGAAAGCGGCCGGAATCCAGAAGGGCTCGGGTAAACCGCTGACCGAAAAGATTGGCAAGATTTCGATGGCCCAGCTCGAGGAGATCGCTAAGGTTAAGATGCCCGATCTGAACACTGATGACCTAGAATCGGCAAAAAAAATCATCGCCGGCACCGCGCGGCAGATGGGTGTAGAAATAAAATAATTATAATTGTGGGAGTCCGTTTCGCTCCTGCCTCGTTAGGCAAATGGCGAATCGCAGACGCTTACCACGACTAACCCTATGACTAAAGAAAAAGAAGTAAAGAAGAGCGCTAAGAAGATTATTGATAATTCCGCTATTTACAATAAGACGACCGCCTACTCGCCGACCGAAGCGCTCGCGATCGTCAGGAAGCTGACCAAAAGCAAGTTCGACGCGTCTGTGGAAGTCCATTTTCGGCTCGGAATCAATACTAAAAAAGGCGATCAGCAGGTCCGGGCGTCGGTCAGTTTGCCCCATGGCACGGGAAAGACTATTAAGGTCGCGGCCTTTGTCACGCCAGATAAGGAAAAAGAAGTAAAAGAAGCCGGCGCTGATTTTGTCGGCGGCGAAGAATTAATCAAGGAGATCAAGAAGACCGAAAAGACTGATTTTCAGGTCGCCATTGCCGAACCGGCGCTTATGAAAAACCTGGCCGTCATCGCTAAAATCCTCGGTACCCGCGGTCTAATGCCATCGCCGAAAAATGATACTGTTACGGCCAACCCCGCCAAAACCGTCCAAGACCTCAAAAAGGGTAAAATTAGCTTCAAAAACGACGACACAGCTAACATCCACACGGTCATCGGCAAGATCAGCTTCGACGACCAGAAACTCCTGGAAAACTATGCCGCCCTGCTCGAAACCATCCAAAAATCCAGACCGTCCTCAGCGAAGGGCACCTTTATCAGAAATATCAGCCTATCTTCTTCAATGAGCCCGGGCGTTAAGGTCTTAATTTAATAGACTTTCTTCATCCTTGACGACACGCGCTATTTCCGGTAAAATATAAGTAGGTAAGCAATTTTTAAAGAAGAGCGGACCAACCGCTCTTTTTTAAGAAAAAGGTCGTCTTACAATTTAATAAAGTTTAGTGTGTCAAAGAAATGAAAAAATTATTTGTCGGCGGCTTGAACTTCAAGACGACCGATCAGACCCTCGGTGAGGCTTTTGCCAAAGCCGGTAAGGTCCTGTCCGCCGTCGTCATCATGGACCGCATGACCCATCGTTCTAAGGGTTTCGGCTTCGTTGAGATGGAAAATGACGATGAAGCTCAGGCGGCTATCGATATGTATAACGGCCAAGAGCTGGACGGACGCCAAGTGGTTGTTAACGAGGCCCGCCCGCTCGAGAAGAGATTCTAACTATCTGAATTTGACTAAAACACCCCGCCTGAAGCGGGGTGTTTTTTGTATTACGACAAGTACTCTCTACTTAACCAACTCAACGCTCTCGATAACGACATCAGTGAGCGGGCGATCGTTAACGCCTGTCTCAATCGCTTCGATTTTCTTCACGATATCTAGGCCGGAAACGACTTCTCCAAAATTAGTATGTCGCCCGTCCAACCAGGGCGTAGCCTCGGCCGTTACGATAAAAAACTGGGAGCCATTGGTATTCGGCCCAGAATTAGCCATGGCCAGGCTGCCAGAAACGAGCTGATGATCGTTAAATTCATCCTTAAAGCTATAGCCCGGACCGCCCGTGCCATAAAGCCGTGTATCGCTCCCCTGGCTCAATGGATCGCCACCCTGGATCATAAAATCTTTGATGACGCGGTGAAATTTGGTGCCGTCATAAAATCCCGCCTTAGCCAGATTAAGAAAATTATTGACGGTTAATGGCGAATCGCTGCCGTACAGTTTAACTGTGATATTCCCAAGGCTGGTCTTTATAATCGCCTGAGAATATTCGTCGCGCAGGTTTTCCTGCTTATCGGGTGTTTCCATGTTACTGATATTTACGTCGTTCTGCTGAGCAGGCGACGGCGGTGCGGCCTGATCGGGCGCAGCCGTTAAATAATTATTAAAATCGATCGTCACTGGCTCGGGAGCGTCGTCATAGCTGCAGGCGGAAACGCTAAGCGCCACCACCGACAACACTAAAATATAAATGATTTTTTTCATAATCTTTGATTAATGTTTATAAATCACACTTTATATTGCCGTTTTATCTTCTTATCCTCTTCTTCGCGCTTTTCCTCAATCACTTCCCTGGCGCGGGCTCTTAGTTCCTCAAGCGGCAGTTCAGCCAGCTTTCTAGCTCGCTCGGCCAGATGCTCCAAAGTATTATGTTCTGGCTCTTCGATTACCTCGCTCAGTAATACGTCGAGTATGGCGCCGATTTTCGGACCGGGGGCGATAGCAAGTAGGCGCATCAGGTCATCACCGTTTATCTTAAGCATCTTGACGGAAATGGGGTCGTTCTGGACCTTCTCCATCATATATTCGAGGTGACGGAGCTTATAGGGCTTAGCCTTGGGCGTACCGGAACCTAGGCGGTCGGCGATGCGCAGCTCGATAAGATCTTTCAGGTTCTGCCGACCGACTTTGACAATCAGCCGACGGACGGAAGCGGCGGTCACCTCTCCGACATTATAATAGAACATGTGGTTCTTGACCAGATTAACCACCCGTTCCCGATCTTCATTGGAAAACTTCAGACGCGTCATGATCCGCTCGACCAGCTTAGCACCGACATATTCGTGATTATAGAAAGTGGCGATGCCACCGATAATTTTACGCGTTTTAGGTTTACCGACGTCATGAAGCAGCGCGGCTAGTCGGACGGGCCACTCGCGGCTCGGGCAATGTTGAAGCGAGAGCAAATTGTGCTTGAAGACCGTATGGATATGATGACGGTCCTGCTTCACGCCCACACCCTGTTCCAGTTCCGGCAAGATATATTGGAGAAGCTTAGTCTCATGGAGCAGCGTCACGCCCTCGGCTGGCCGATCGGAAGACAGGATCTTCACGAATTCATCGCGTATTCTTTCGGGCGAAACAAATTTCAAGCTGCCGGCCAGCTTGACTATTCCCCGCTGCGTTTTGGGTTCGAGTTCGAAGCCCAGCTGAGAACTGAAGCGGACGGCGCGGAGGAGCCGGAGAGCATCCTCTTTAAAACGGTCCGCTGGCTCGCCCACCGAGCGAATAATCTTGGCCTTGATATCCTTACGCCCGCCGAAATAATCGATTATAGTCTCGGGCTCGAGGGGATTGAACGCTAGCGCGTTGATAGTGAAATCGCGTCGCTCCAAATCTTTATCGAGTTCGGTCTCAAAACGGACCTCATCCGGATGGCGGCGGTCGGAGTATCCCTGTTCACTGCGGTAAGTCGTAATTTCGACAATCGATGAGGGTTTCGATTTATGGCCGTTTTCTTCCGCACTAGCCGTATAAATAGGCAGCAGAACCGTTCCGAAGGTATTTTCGTACTTGCCGTTCGGAAAGACCTGGAGAATCTCTTCCGGCCGGGCAGCGGTCGTGATATCCCAGTCTTTAGGTTCCTTACCCATGAGGATATCACGAACACAGCCACCGACGGCATAAGCCGCGTGACCCGCCGAGTGGAGCTGGCGCGCGATTTCTAATATGTGATCGGGAATGTTCATGAAAAAGCAATAAGACCCGATCCTACCCTTTAACTTTCAGTTTGATCAGATCTTGATAGATATTATAACTGTAAACGAGTACGATCGGCCCGACCAGGAAACTCACCAGTTGCACGAAGGAGTTATATAAATGCCAAGGCGTACTATCTTTCACCAGCGAAACAAGCGGCCAGGAGACAATCGAGAGTATTGCCCAAATAAAGATGGCGACAAGTAGTAAGCGCCCAAAAACCGGCCACCAGTATCCGGTAACAAGCTCGGTGCTGCGACGAATGGCCGCCCGCCCCCGCTTATCTTCAAAAAAGAAAACAAAAGCGGCGAAACTGTAAAACACCGCGTAGATGATGCCCGGAATGATGAGTAGCAAGGACCAGAGCAGTACAAAAAGAGCGCTCAGGAGCGACAATCCCAGATACGGCCAGAACCAGGGGCGGGTCTCCTTGTATATAGCCAGCTCATCACCGGCATAATCCTTCTTGATGAGAAGGAAAGCACCGATCTGGCCGCGGATAGCAAAGTACATCGCCACCAGACCGGCTAGGCCGGCACCCAAGATCATTAGGGCGCTGAGCAGACCGTTATCTGCGCCATAACGGATACTGGCAGCTACTAGCGCCATTGATATAAGGGCGGGAATTAGAGAATACAAGAAGCTCCAGACATAGACCATTACGAATTTCTTCAACTGCTTAAACCAGGTCTTGAGAGCCATTTCCAGATTATCCAGGGCCGGAGTCAATTTCGGTTTTGTCTCTTCGATCATAGTTTTATATTAATATTTAAAAAGAGAGGCTTAGCGCCGGCCTAGATAATCAGCCAGCTCAACCAAACGATTGGCATAGCCCCACTCATTGTCGTACCAAGAAATCAGTTTAAGGAAATCGCCGCCCACGAGGCGGGTATTTTTGAGATCCACGATTGCGCTGTGCGCGTTACCGACAATATCAGTGGAAACCAGTTCATCATCCGAAGCCTCGATGATGCCGCGCATCTTTCCTCGGGCCGCCTTTTTGAGGGCGGCATTTACAGCCGCCACAGTGGTCCGCTTATCTAGTAGATAAACGGTATCGCAGAGCGACCCAACCGGAGTCGGCACGCGCACCGCCAGGCCGTCAAATTTATTCTTAAGCGAAGGGATAGTTTCCGTCGCGGCGATGGCTGCGCCGGTCGTAGTCGGAATGATGTTAAGCGCCGCGGCGCGAGCGCGGCGCAAATCTTTGTGCGGACCGTCAACGAGATTCTGGTCGGCGGTATAGGAATGGATGGTCGTCATAAACGCTTTCTTGATGCCGAAAACCTCCTTGATTATCTTGGTCACCGGCGCTAGACAGTTAGTCGTACAGGAAGCGCACGATAGCAGCCGATCACTCGCCTTGATCTTTTCCATATTGACACCAGGAACGATGATCGGTACGCCGGCAGACTTGGACGGCGCGGACAAAAGGACGTTTTTCGCTCCTGCCGCCAGATGCTTTGCCAAATCCTCCTTCTTAGTGAAGCGACCGGTGCATTCCAGAACTACATCCACCTTAAGCTTCTTCCAGGGCAATTCAGCCGGGTCCTTAACAGCCAGAACTGGAATGCTCCGGCCGTTTACTACCAGGGCATCCTTAACAGCTAGGATCTCTTGCTTAGTCGTGCCGTAGACGGAATCGTAGCGCAAAAGATGCGCTAGCGTCGTCGGGTCGGTCAAATCATTGATTGCCACGATATTAAAACCGGGAAAACGCAGCCAGATGGCCTTGAAAGCCGCCCGGCCGATACGGCCGAAGCCGTTAATCGCGATGTTGATCTTCTTCATACTTTATTGAAAGATTTAATAAAAAGGCTAGCTATATTATAACATATCCGGCTAAATTTAAAACCGCCCGAACGGGCGGCTTAGGTCGGACGTTTCTTCTGAGAATTATTCGGCTTAATATCCAATTCGACGATCACGTCTCTCTCGTCGGAACGCTCCGCTGGTATACGCACATCCACCGACTGCTTGAGTATATGATGGCCGACCACAGTCCCCTTCACTTGACCGCGGTTCAGTTTAGAACCAATCGGGGGTAGCTGACCGTCCAATTCCTTGTATCCCTCAAACTCATATGAGAGACAGCATTTAAGGCGGCCGCAGAGGCCGGATATCCGGTCGCTGCCACGATGAGCAATTTGCTGCGCTTCCGCCATCTCAGAAGTGATCGAACAAAAACCCTTCAAGATACCGCGGCAACAGAGATCGCGGCTACAGGGGCCACAGATTCCGCACAATCGTGCTTCGTCACGCGTCCCAATCTGCGTCAGACGGATATTGCCGCCCAGCCGGCCGGCCAATTCCTTGACGAGGTCTCGGAAATCAACCCGGCCCTCGGCAATGAACGCAAAATTATAGCGATCACCCGACCAGGATATATAGCAATCAACGAGTTTCATTGTCAAACTGTTTCTGTCCGCCAGTTCCCGGCAAATCCGGAGAGCTTCGTTCCGCCGCTCCGGGCTGGGCCGACGCGCCAAATCGGCTTCATCTGCCTTCCGGATTATCGGTTTTAGTTCACGCGTGCTTTTTGTCTCTTCTGGCACGGCGTCAGGCGCGCTAACAGACAAAACCCGGCCTAATTCTAAGCCGAGTTCTGTTTTCACCATGACGTAGTCACCGCTCATGATATCCGCCTGGGAGATACTAAAATCGTAAGATTTATCCCAAGGGGCAAATTGTACTTGAGCGATCGTAACCATTCTTTCTTTAGAGAGAATAACGGACAAATCCGGTGACAGTAGCGCCGCCCAGCATGTCCTTCACTTTCTTTTTATCGTCCTTGATATATTCCTGCTCCAGCAGGCAGACTTCAGAATAATATTTACCCATCTTGCCTTCCACAATCTTATCAACCATATTTTCCGGCTTCCCTTCCTTGAGGAGTTGCGCTTTATAAATTTCCTTTTCCTTAGCCATCTCTTCCGCATCAACCTGGTCAGGCCGGATATACTTGGGATTAGCTGCCGCCACCTGCATGGCAACATCCGCCGCCAATGATTCTTGACCAGCCGCATCAAGGGCGACTAAAACACCAAGACGGCCGCCTAAATGAGAATATGAAGCCACTGTTACTCCTCTTAATATCTCAAAGCGCTTGATGTCCAGCTTTTCACCAATAGTTCCGCTAAAACTAGCTAAATTATCTTGAACTGTGCTGCCCCCCATCGTCAGCGCCATAAGCGCCGCCAAATCGGCAGGCTTATCCTTCCGGACCGTCTCCATAATCTGGTCAGCTAAAGCCTGAAATTTCTCGTTACGGGACACGAAATCGGTTTCACAATTCACTTCCAAGATATAGGCTTCCGCCTTGTCAGCACTGATAGCGACTTTGATCACACCTTCTTTCGCATCGCGGCCAGTCCGTTTAGCCGCCTTGGAGATGCCTTTCTTCCGGAGAATTTCCACGGCTTTATTAAGGTCGTTACCGGCCTCGTCGAGCGCCTTCTTGCAGTCCACCATACCAGCGCCGGTCATTTCACGAAGTTGTTTGATGAGTTCCATATTTTTATTTCTTTATATTCTTTTGTCCTTCGACTATCGCCGACCGGACCGCTTCAAGCAGGATCTCAATCGTCTTTGTGGAGTCGTCATTGGCGGGAATCGGGTAATTAACTTCTTCCGGGTTAACGTTGGTATCGCAGATGGCGATGATCGGAATATTCTTCTGGCGCGCTTCCTTAACAGCGGTTTCCTCCTCCTTGATATCCCAGACGAACAAGACATCCGGTAATTTCGTGAGGCCGCTCACGCCACCGACTCGCTCTTCGAGCTTCTTAATTTCGCGATCAAAATTAAGTCGTTCTTTCTTGGTATATTTTTCTAATTTACCAGTATCTCTCTTTTCGATCAAATCCAGATATTTTTTAACCGAACGTTTGACCATGCTGAAGTTGGTCAGATAGCCACCGAGCCACTTGCCGACAACATAAGCCTGGCCGGTTTCCTGCGACATCTTCTTAAGAGGCTCAGACACCTGGCTCTTCGTGCCGATGAAGAGGATACTCTTTCCTTCGGCTACCATACGGACGATGAACTCCAGCGCTTCCTGGAGCTTTTCCTGAGTCTTCTTCAGGTTGATGATATAAACGCCGTTCTTGGAGGTGAAGATGAATTGCTTCATCTTCGGGTGCCAACGGTTAGTCCGGTGGCCGAAGTGCATGCCGGCTTTCAACATGTCTTCGATCTTAGGGATACTGATCATACTTTTCTTTTTTAGGGCCGTAGCCCGTTACATCTGCTCCCCGCCTCCGCAGTTTCCCGCGAAGGAAAGAAAATAATGGCCCGGTCGGCCATGGAAGCATGATAATTAATTAAATTTTATAAAAAAAGAGACTAGAGCCAGAGGCCAAGCCTCTTACCTAAAGATAAGGCATTTTTTCGCAATTGTCAAGGGATTTGGCCTATTTTTGGTAAAACTCTTTTACCGCCTGATTAAGATCGACCGCTTTTTGATTATAATCGTCTACTTTTAACTGGTAAGCCGCCAGTCCAGCGTTATATTGCTTAACTTTATCATTATATTCGGAAACCAACTGGTTATAGGCGCTCAACTGGCCGCTCGCGTAATAAGCGTCAAGCTGAGCCCTAAGGGCGATGAGCTCCGCTTCCTGTTTGCGATATTCATCCTCCAGCTCGCCAATCTCCGCCTGCCGGAGCTTCAAATCGGCTTGATCGGCCTCGATAGAAGAAACGAGGGCTCTGGTAGCGGCCACGCCGCCATAGATCCGTCCCGCGCTCTTCTGGTAGATTTCCATCTCACCGAGATTTGACGCATCAAAAGAGCCACTAAAACCTTCCTGGGTCTGGGCCTGGCCGGAACTGATATTCCGTGGCACCACGCCGAGCGGAAAATAATTAGTAGTTTCGCCGTAACAATAGCCGGAACCATTCACCGAGTATTCCGAGGGGCAAGCGATGCCGACCGCGCTGTGGTTGCTGTCGGGAAAATCCAAGATGGCGGCGCCATAACCGAGCTCGCGAAGCAGAGCGACCGCCAAAAAAGTCTTGTCGGAACAGACGCCCCGCTTGAGATACAGAGTTTCATACGGATAATATGGATTGGTGTTACGGTTATCACTTTCGACCAACTTGTCGTGATCATAAGGAATATATTGTACAAGAGCCATCGAGAACTCAATCAACTCATCTCCGCTCCAGGAGTGCTGCTCAGCCTCCGCCTTTAGTTTGGCTGCCAAGTCGCTCACGGCAGTGTCGCCGCTCTTAGCACTCAGAAAAAGATTATAAAAAGCGTCGCGCAGATTGGGGGGCGGCGAGGCGCTGGAGTAGGTATAGACTTTCGGAGAATCCTTATAGCGTTCATACCAAGAGGCCGACAGATCATGGGTGATGGAGTAATCAACATTTTGATATTTGAAATCAAAACGGGTTGATTGGCTCGCCGGTGCACTCTCCGCGGTAAAAGCCGGAATGCGCGCCAGATCGATGTCGGTGATCCCCAGACCCTGAGAACGCATCAGACTGAAGGCATCAGCCGGGCGACCCAGGTAATGGAGCCTAAGAGTCTGCGGATCGACATAATAGGCTTGCCCCTTGTCCTGGACCTGGAGCAGGATGCGGCCGCCAAGACGAGACGGGGCTCCACCTTGAAATTTTTGGATGTCCGAGTTTGTCACGCCCAGCCCGAGAGAACGCATCAGGCTAAAGGCGTCGGCCGGGCGGCCCAGATAGTATCGCCAACCATCGAGCGGATTAACGTACCAGGCCTGGCCTTTGTTCTGAACCTGGAGCAGGATACGGCCGTTTAGGTTCGTCGCCGCTTGCGAGACGGAAGCCGTGAAAAACGATCCGTTTAAACCCGGGTTGAATCCAAAGCTAAGAGCGGTCAGCACCGCTACCAGAGAGAGCATGAAACTTGTCTTGAGAATACTGCGGTGCATATACAACTAATCAATCAGGGTTATGAACAGATCTTCGGCGGGCGGATCGGGTAGATGGCTGGCATCATTGATATAATTTATCTTGATGTAGCCGTCGCGATCTATGACCAGCTTAGTTATCGAGGACTGGAATATCTCGAGCGACAGGAAGCCGAGCACGTCGGAATTAAGGATGCCGGTGAGGAGAGACTTGATAAAATTACCGTGTGTAAATAGAGCGAGGCGCCGGCCGCGATTGGCGCGCCAGATAGCGGCTAGAGTCCGACGGGCGGCAGTCTGCATCCGATCCAACTTCTTATCCAGCTCGGCATGGGCACGGAATTTCGCTCGCCGGCTGCTTTCCGTCATATTAAAATATTTGATCCGGTGCCAATTACTCCAATTGATCTCGTCTAGACGCAGTTCGACATTGAGCGGCTGACCGACTTTTTCCAGATAGGCGGCAGCGGTCTCCTGCGAACGCGGCAGGCCACTAGTGTAAACCTTGTCGATGTCCATTTTCAGAAGCCGGGCCGTCAGGTAGCGCCGTTGTTTCTGGCCGGTCAAAGACAGCGGCATATTGTACTCGCCCAGAGTTTTTTCCCGACGATAATCGGGGTGACAGTGGCGGATTAGATAAATTTCGGTATATGGGCGACGTAGCGGCGGCTTAAGCTTGCTGTAGGGGTTTTTATACATAGGCTACAAACGATTATAAATTTTCCTCCACGACGGACCAATTAATTAGATTCTTTAAGACGGCGTCAGCAAAATCTCCGCGACGATTCTGATAGTCGAGGTAATAAGAATGTTCCCAGACATCGAGCGCGAAAATCGGCTTGAGGCCGTGAGCGACGGAATTATCGGCATTAGACATTTTCAAGATGCGGAGTGCTCCGCCCTCTTTAACGAGCCAGACCCAGCCGCTCCCGAATAAACCCCCAGCCGCAATCTTAAATTCTTCATAAAAATTGTCGAGCGAACCAAAACTAGCGGCAATGGCGGTAACAACAGCTTCCCCCGGTTCCGTCCGATTGGTAATGGGCTGCAAGCTCCGCCAGAAAAAGCTATGATTGAAGTGTTGGCCAGCGTTATTAAAAATTGCGCTCTTATCAGGGTCAGACGTCGTCTTGAGGATAATCTCCTCGAGCGTCAGCCCCTCGAGTTCCGTGCCCCTGATCAACTTATTCAGGTTATCGACGTAGGCTTGGTGATGCTTGCCGTGGTGAAGCTCCATCGTCCGGGCCGAAATGAACGGCTCGAGAGCAGCGGGACCATACGGCAGAGCGGGTAGAGTGAACATATATTTGATGAAGATTATTTTTTAAAGCGACGATATTATTATAGCAAAAAAATCCGATATAATCACTATTTTTTACTACGCAAAAGGGCCGGCAGCTGTTCGCTGCCGGCCCTTAGTGTCTCGTGCGATATTAAGCGCGCTTGACGTTGACCGCGTTCGGTCCCTTGGGGGACATCTCGGAATCGAAGGTAACGGCGTCACCTTCGCGGAGTTCGTTGAATTGGACATCAACCAAAGCCTTGCTGTGGAAGAATAGATCCTTTTCCTCGCCCTCGACGCTGATGAAACCGAAGCCTCTGTCGGTCAAAGTTTTGATGGTACCAGTCATGGACTCTAAAACTTAGGGATTAATAAATGGCAATCTTGTATGACTAATTTAAAGTCGACTACTTTGCTTAATCATTCTTGCTTAATGAACAGTCTAGCATATTAATCCCAGGAAGTCAAGCCCCATTCCAGCTTTCCCTTCCCTTGACACATTTTCTAAAAAAAGCTATATTATAATGTTCTTTAAAATTCGGGAAGTAATACCAGCCGAGCCAGTTAAGCTAATTAACTAGAAGCTCGGACTTGGTCGCCCGGGCTGCTTAACATATAAAAATATGTTACAGACAATCAATGGGTTCATCGGTATCATAATATTGATACTGATACTCAAATGGGCCTTACCTTCCGAAGCCGCCGACTTAGCCGGACAGATCCTGATCAAGATCCTAAGCTTGATCCGTGATTTGCTCCTGCAAGTCAACCCCTGAATTTAAAAGGTGTTATTTTTATAACACCTTTTTTCTTTCTTAAAATATGGCGACTAGCACCGCTTTCCTTATAATTTAGGGTTGGAGTATGTCCTCGCTCCGACCATCGATCGAAATGATGACTTCGCTGACGGTTGGAAACTGGAGCAGAGTTTCTCTGATCTGGGCGCCTATCGCCGCCGCGCGGCAGGAACCGCCAGGCTGGGCCTCGAGAGCAGGATTAAAATCAACCTTGGCTACCCCGTTCTCGATGGTCAGACTCTGGATGCGGACATCCTCGTTCAAGCTCGTAGAATATCCCTGATCCCTCTCGACCGTTGTCAATCCCTTAATCAATTCTTCAAGTGCGGCCCGGGCGACAGCGCTGGTAGCCGGTACTTGCCGCTCAATCGGGAACACAACATTACAGGACACAGCGGGATCGAGGATAATGTTACTAAAATAAGCTTTGACCGTCATCAAACTAGGTATCGCCTGCAGCCGGAGCGGGATCCGGATCTCGTCGGCGTTCTGCGGCAATCCCGAGGGGTTATCCTTCTCCAAAACGAGTGTCGCCTCCATCTCACTGGCCGCCTGATAAGTTAGAATTGCTCGGAAGGGGACGAAATTCTCGGTCATCCAGTCGCCCTGAGCAGTGGCAATAGCGGTCGCTAGCAACTGGCCCGCTGAATCATAAAGACGAACCGGAAAATCCGCTTCAAAGTACCAATTGCCCCGCGCTTCGCCTTCAATAATGATCGGACTGCCGACCGATTGATTTGGAGCCGGGACATTCACTCTGATTAGGTCGCCCTTATCAACCTCAACCGGACCACCTGGTTCTTCCCCGCTGTCCTGAGGACAAGACTCTAACGGCTGGTTTCCGGCGGGATTACCGTGACGGATCCACACGCCGTCCCGGCAAACCCAAGCATCCTCGGCTGAGAAGAAACGGACCGTGGAAATAATGGCCGCTATCACGACTATAGCCGCCAAGATCGAAAGTAATGTTTTGTTGGACATATATATTATATTGCTGGGCCGGATAATATATTTCCGGCTCAGGAGATAAATCCGTCCGATTGTAAGTATAGATGAGTACGCCGATGTTCTTCATATCGATGGCCTTCTAGCTACGCTCAGCAGAAAAATCATGAGCAGAAAAGCGCTAAGAGCCATAATCGGGATAGTCACGTAATTAAATTCGGTCACATACTGGGCCAGGCAGCTGACGCCGCTACCGCTAATCGTACAAGCGGCTAGAGCAGACCGACCATAGTATAAGTAGTTATGATAAAGAGAAAGCAGCGCGCCGATAATCAGAAGGGCCAGCCCATAATCCAAGACCGAACGATCTTTCTTCATAAGCGACATGGCCAAGAGGACGACAAGCGGATACATGGCGATCCGTTGGTACCAACAAAGATCGCAGGGCGGATAACCAGCTACTTGAGAATAAAAAAGACTACCTAAGGTCGCCGCAAGAGCAACCAGGAAGGCTAAAAACGGACCACGGCGCCACAAGAAACCGCGGAAGCGATTGCCGCGGTCACGTCGAACGGCTAAAAAATAAATCAAGCCACCAACCAAAAAGATCTGGGCGGCGACCGTCATTATTGAAAGTATTTTGCTTACCAGCTCAATCATATCCATATCAGGTTATTTAGGAAGTGGGCAGCCGGTCTTAGCAGCCAGCTCTTCTAGGGACAGCTTTCCTAAGACACGACTACCGTTGGCAAACGTCCAGGTCGGATAGCCGGTGATCTCGTTCTCGGTGCAGATCGGAAGCTGACCGCGGCCATCGGGAGTGGAGCATTCCACGTAGGGTGCCTCACTGAGAGCCGAACCGAATAGGTCCTTCTGATCTTGACAATGCGCACACCAGAACGTGCCATAAAATACCGCTCCCTCGTCTTTCAGACACTGAGCGAATCCGACCAGTCGCCCGCCGTCAACAGCGGGACGGGTACTCCATTGTCCGTAGACCAAGAGAGCGAAAGCTAAAACCAGGACAGCGACAACCCCGTAAACAGCGGCTTTTTTAGACTTATCTAACTTATTTCCCATATGTAAATGTTTATTGATTATACGAATCAGTATAACAAAAGAATTTTTTTCTGTCTTCCTTTTTTACTCGGCCGCCGGCTTCGGTTTATCTTGCTCCTGCGCTAAAATAGAGCCTTAATTCGGCTCTATTTATATGTCACCGTGGTCCGTTTTTACCGCCCGAATTAACGCAACAGCTGATCCCAAAAAACCACACCGCTGAAAAAAGCGAAGAAGATAATAATGAAATAGAGGACGGCCCGGCGCCAAGGACGGGGCCAAAATGGCTTCTCAAGCGCCCGACGGTTAAGTATCGTTACCAGTACGACATGAACCAGCATGGCAAAAGCGTTGATGAGGGCGCCCAGGACGATCAGGGTCTTCGGCTCATAGATATTAAGAAGAAAAAGGATAACCCCGAAGGCGATCTGCGACCAGACAAATATATAATAAATTCGAGAAAGATTAATCTTGCCCGCCTTATCGCCGCGCAATTTCTCAATGGCGGCGTTTTCGGCCATGATACGACTAGTAGAGTCCATGATGCCCAGCTGAGTTTGAAAGAGCATCACGCCGACAACGACTAGGAAAAGTAAACCAATGAACGGATGGAGTAATCCGCCGATGGCAGCTCCTTCAGTAATGACAAAGTTTATGCCGCTGGCATTTCCGGGGTGGCCGAAGGTCGTGTTATAAGCTAAGAACATAAGGAGCAGCATAGATAGACTGCCGATCAGCCAAAAAACCAAGAGATGCTCCAAGTTGATGGCGCGCCACCATTTTTGGAAGCGTCTGATACTCCGCGCATCAACCGTAAACGACTCGCCCGCCAGCTTCACTTCCTGGTGCCTGCTGCCGCGCGCAAAAAGGCCGGCAATCTTCTGGGAATATTTGCCCATACCATAACCTTTCTCCTTGACATAGATAGACTGCGTCAGGTTAAGATTGCCGCCCGCTCCGGAGTAGGCGAAAGCGGCCATGAAGGTAGCAAGAGCCATGCCAGGTGCCAGGAACCAGAACCCCTCGCCGCGGCCGATAAGACCGTTAGTTAGTGCCACCCAACTTTCCGGCGAACTGGTTACGATCGCCAAAACAAAAATGAGCGGAACGCCGATAAGTATCACCGTCCGCGTGAGACCTTCCATCAGAGAATAAATCGTCTTCCCGATCGTCAAAATTAACCCGATCAGGAGAAGGAGGCCGATTGCCAACCACTTGAAACTAGCTAGCCCCAAAACGGACGCTAATACCTGGGCGGAGGCGGCAATAATGCCGGGTAGACCGAAACCGATAAAAGTTGAAAGAATAAACCAATAGGGAGCGAAGCGCAAAAATCTGGCCAGGCCGACAAAAACGCTCTCGCCGCGGACGAGCGCATAACGCTCAATTTCCATGTTGATGAAGAATTGGAAGGTGATGCCGGCCAGCGCTCCCCAAGCCAAGCCCAGCCCAAAATTAGCGGTCAGGTAGGGCCAAAGTATGACCTCACCCGATCCCAGGCCAAGGGCTAAGATGATAAAACTCGGACCGAGTAGACGCCTAACTTTAGGCGCGGCGGGGAATTCTTTATTTACCATAATCTTAAAAGGTTATTATGTTTCTAGTCGTTTTCAGAAAGGCTAAATCTTGTTTGATTATGAAGTTCCCTTCATAACCTTCAGGCTGATTTCCCTCAAACCGTCTAATAGCCTCCGCCAAAGATATCCATAACGGCCGCAAACCCTCGGCTACCTCTTTCCGGATCCCCTGAACCGAGATCCTGATCGCTAATCTCAAGAAGTAATTTCATAAGCAGATTATATATGTTCCATCTTAACAAATTATCCTTAAACGGCCTAGAGTTACATTTTTCCAGGCACAAAT
>CAZLGE010000002.1:0-30653 GCA_964559375.1 uncultured Gammaproteobacteria bacterium
ATCGCGCCAAGCCGGTTGCTCCTCCTTAATAAGATATGACTCAAGACCAAAGGTTCTCAGGTTGAAGGCAAACAGCTGATTAATATCGTCTCGGCCGTTTCCACTGAAGAGGTAGGTCTCTATTTTTTCAACCGCTAATCGAGCCAGCTCGGACCTTAAACCCCGGCGCCGCTTAGCGCTAAGACGCTTATCCAAAAAATCGTCGAAACTCTTAAGACCGTCTAACGGCAAGATATATTTATAGTCCTCCAGTTCGAACTGGCGCGTAAACTCATCCTCGCCGGAAATATCTAGAAACTGCGCCTTTTCTTGGATCTGGGCATACAGCTCCGGTATTACCCGTTCATAACCAGCCCTAGTAAAGACGCGGTTCTCTTCACACGGGTCTTCCGCAAAAAACTCCAGCCCGTGTTCGGGGTGGAGTATCAGCGGCAGGAGCCCAACTGCTTCAAAATCGCCGCTGGCCGTCTTTTCCTGGGCTACATAAAAACGCAGCGGATGAGGGTTGTATTTATAAAAACAAGCGCGAAAATCCCAATCATCAAAGATTGTCCGCTGAGGCGACAGGTGACGCCAAAGTTTTTCCGCTTCTTCTAAGCTGGTGACTAGTCGGATATCAGCCATAACTTTATAAGACATTAGGCTGGAGATGATAGTAGGGCGGATTATCCTTATAACGTTCAATCGCTAGACGGATTATTTCTTCCAGAAAATCACCGTAATCCAGGCCGATCATCTCGGCCGATTCGGTGAAGAAGCCGCCGTTATCCAGCGAGGGGTTAGGATTGAGCTCCAGGACATAGGGATTATTATTCTTGTCGACGCGGATCTCGACGCGGCCATAGTCGTGGCAATCTAGGATCTTATAGGTATCGAGAGCGATCTCGCCGAGCAAGGTCTCCAGCTTCTTGCCGATATTCTTGGGCGGCCGCTGGACGATTATCTTGTCGTAAACGGAATCGTCCTTATACTTGGCTTCAAACGGATAAATGTGCCAGATATCAGACGGCAGCTCATCAAAAATCGAGCGCGACAGAGGCAAAACACGCAGGTCTTCCTCGCTAGTCCCGATGATCGGTACGTCATACTCATCACCGTCAATATATTCCTCAATCAGGGCCGGCCGGCCGATTTCTTTAATGACTTTCTCCAGCTGCCGATCAAGTTCCGCCTTATTCCTGACTACGGAATCGTTAGTGATGCCGATGGAATTATCGGTATTAGCCGGCTTCACGATCAGCGGATAGCGCAGGTCGTCGCGGATATCGTCATCCAGAGAATAGATGTAATCCCACTCCGGTGTCGGTATCTTGTGGTAGCTGAGCAGTTTTTTGACCCGGATCTTATCGATACATAGGCCAAGAGTAAAGGGGTTAGAGCCGGTATAAGGGATCTGGAGGGTATCCATGATTGAAGCGACATGCGGCTCGAGAAGACTGGAATTATTAATGCGCTCGCAGACATTGAAGACAAGATCGACATCGCTATTTTTTAGGTCGTTGAAAGCTTTCGGCAAATCGTTAAAATCAAAAAAGCTGAGCTTGTAACCGCGCGCCTTCAGGGTCTTCTCGATATCCTGGCCAATAATGGTCAAATCTTTCTCCACCATCGTTTCCTGATCCGGTCCGCTTTCCTCGTAAAGATTACAGGCAATGCCGATATGCAGATTACGCTGATTGGAAATAGCCATGCGGCGGATCTTCTCGATCTTGGAACGGCGCCGCAGGATGTCCAGATTGATGGCCGAAGCGGAAAATGGCGAACGCCGACGGGTTTTCCCGAGTGACGAGGCCGGGTGGAACTTAGCCACTTCGAAATATACGGCCTTATCCGCTGCTTGGAGATTATCGCGCGCATCCAGATGGTTCTCGCCGGAAACGAGTATCCAACCGAGATATTCGTAACCATCGGGCGGAGCCAGGACGGAATCACCGATCTTCTTCTCAAATTGGAATTCCCGCACATAAGGGCGGCGCTTGAGATCATCGGCGATCTCCAGGTTGACTATGATGCCAGAATAATCCGAAGCGTAGGTCCGAGAGACTAGGTATTCGGCAGGTCCGGTAGGAAATTCGAATTTAGGTATATATATGCCGCAGGCGATCTTAACCAAATTTTCAATCAAATCTACGCGCCAGGCCGACTTTACGCTGGGATAGACTTCATCGCCTCCCAGTCGGAGATTGATCTCCAGAGGCATCGGACCGCTGGCGGTGGCCTTAGCCTCGAAGTGGATACAACCGTTGAGAACACCCAATTTTTCTAGGGTCTCATCAGCCATAGCCAATATATCAGCTTGCGTCCGGAGTGGCAGGCTAGATGGTGTTGAGCGGGTAGTCTCGATAAAAAAAGGCTCTTTGGTCTGGCCATTATCAGAAATGGCACAGAATTTAATCTTGCCGTTCTGGATCAGAATATCGAGATCAACTTCGTCGCCGTCAATATATTCTTCGGCAAAGACCTCCAGACCGTCGTTAAGAGCCGATTCTATCTTGGGTGATATCGTCTTCTTGATATATTCATAGCTTTCCCGGAATTCGTCAGCGTTATTAACCTTCATCACGAAGGCGCTAGCTGCTCCAAATACCGGCTTGACCACCAAAGGAAAATTTAATAGCCGAGCGGCCTCATCCAGATCACGGCTACTTCGTAGTTCGCGGCATTTGACAGAGGACAGATTATTATCCGCACAAAATTCGCGAAACGCCCGCTTGTTGCGGATGCGGCTGGCGACCTTATAAGAAGTGCTAGGCAGGCGGTACTTATCGGCAATCTTGGCCACTAGGAGGACGTCGTCTTCTAGGAAAGTCAAAACGCCGTCCAAACGGATCTCCGGGTTATCTTTAAGAAAATTTTCCAGTACGGCCAGGGCGGCCGTAAAATCCCGGGTATCGGCAATTAGGCAATGATCGATAAAAGGCTGGAAAGTATTGGCTTCCCGGCCCAAAACAATAGTCTTCACGCCCAAGTTCTTGACCCGCCTGATAAACTGCTTCTTGGAATGGAGAGGGTCGTTCGCACTGGCCGTATTAACGATCAGGACCGTCCGGCCGGAGAGGGGGTCGCCAGCTGCCAGTCCACCATCTGTCCCGGAACGAAGTGGACTACGCCCGCCTTCGGAGTTTCCGCTCGAGTTCATATTTTATTTAATGTTGTAAGTCACACCGACTTCAATAACGACTTCCCTTTCGCCGGACGGAGTCTGCGGATTAACTGCACCACCGCCCATTCCTTCCTGGTTATAACTCATCGTACTATAGGCCGGTGTTGGGTTCACATAATTTTCGTACCAGCCGACGATATCACGTAGTTCCACTCCCGCGGTGTCGGCCAGAGCGCCGCTTTTGTCCTTGGCGTCAGTAATGGCGGCAAGGCGAGCCTGCTGCTTGAGATCATTCATGACAGAAGAATCAAAGGTCAGGCTGCTCACCTGGTTGGCCCCAGCCTGGGAAGCGGCGGCAATGACCCGGCTCAGACGGCCCTGATCCTGGTCGTAGCCGCTGATCCTAATAACTAGCTGTTGGTTGGCATTATAGCCGGATACCGAGGAAATATTATCTTTATAGTCGTACTGCGGATAGAGAGAATAATTCTGCGTCTGGATGCTCTCCGCCGGAATACCGGCTGCCGTGACAGCGGCGATAATACTGCTTACCTTGCTATTAAGCTGGTTTAGGGCTTCATCGGCCTGGGCCACTTTATCTATTTGTACGCCCAAAGTGACGATTGCTAGATCGGGATTATAAGCGACGCGGCCTTGGCCGGTGACGGTCACGGTCCGCCACTGCTGATTAACTATCCGGTCGCGCAGGATCGCTACCGTAACGATAGCGACAAGCGCGATCAACCCAAAAATAGCGATGGCGGTCCGGGCGCCACTCGTAAGCTGTTTATCTTCTGACATAATGTTAAAAATTAATTTGCGCTACTATTATAGCACTTTTTTTATATTTAAATAGTGCCGTCGCTTTTTAGCCGGCAGGCGTTCAATCGCATAGCGAAGCGCCGTCCGCGGCATCCGGGAAGCGTGCCGATCCAGGAAGTTCAATAGCTCGCTTTCACTAACCCGCTTACCAGCTTCCCGAAGCATCCAACCGACCGCCTTGTGGATGAGATCGTGCTTATCAGCCAACAACTTATGGGCGACCGTAAATATTTCTGCAGTCCGGCCCGCTTTTATGAAAGCAAAGGTAGAAAGAACGGCAATCCGCCTTTCCCAAAGATCGCGTGCAGCCGTCATCTTAAGTAGACGGGCCGCTCCTTGTTTGGTAACAACCAGGTAATCGCCGCAAATATTCGGAGCCGAGAGATCGACCAAATCCCAGTTATTGACGCGGCGGCGGTTGGCCAGATAGAACTCAAAGATCTTTTTCTTTTTCGGGAGAGTCCGAGCCGCTCCATACTGAAAAACCAAGATAAAAAGACCGGTCAAGCGCAGCTCATGAATCGGACTGGCCAGGAGCTTGGCGATTTCCCGGAGCTCCAGATCCCGGTATCTTTTGGCGATCGCTCGTTGCTGCGGCACGGACAGGCCGAGAAAGACATCGCCCGCCCCGTACTGGCCCGGCCCAGTCTTAAAAAAACGCTTCAAGAAGCGCCCGCGCTCGATATCGCCATGGCTTTTTAATTCTCTAATCAAAGCTCTCGCGCCGCTCATAGGCTTAATAATGGTAATCTTTCTGATTAATTATCGCAGCCGCGCGATAAATCTGTTCCAGGAGGATGACGCGCGCCAACTCATGTGGAAAAGTCAGGGGCGAAAGAGAAATCTGAGAATAGCGGGCATATAAGTCCGGGCTGAAACCCAGCGCACCGCCAATAACTAGTATAAGTGGCTGCTCCTGCTCCAGCCAGCGAGCCAATTGCGGCGAATCATAGCATTTTCCCCTTTCAGCCAGCAGGTAAACGCTGGCCGGTTTTAAGGATGAGGCACGCTTGTCCAGGTAATTTAAGATTGTCTTCCCTTCTTGCTCTTTAGCTTTTGCCTGGCTGCCGACGGAAAACGAAGCGGCCGTCAACTCCTGTACCCGCAGGCGGACATAAGGTTTTACGCGTTTAATATAGTTATTCGCGACAGCGCGAAGATTTTTGTCCTTGAGCGGCCCGATAGCGAGTATGGTCAGATCTATCATATTTTTCCGTTTAGCGATCACCAGCCGCCACTCGCTCCGCCGCCGCCGGAACGGCCGCCGCCAAATCCGCCGAATCCGCCGCCGCCCCGACCGCCGAAACCGCCCGGTCCGCCAATAAACCAGATGCCCTTGCCTCCTTTACGAGGACGGGGCGCTGGTAAAACTTGTGAGACCAGCCAATCGGCCAAGAGGCCGAGTCCGCCGATCGTCAACACAAAAATGGGCCATAAAGCTTGGAAAAAGATAAGAGCGACAACTAAACCGATAAGAGCGCCAATGACTCCTCCCTGCCACCAGCTCTTACTCTTAGCCAGCCAGCGCCACAGGGCGCTCAGGATATAAAACGCGAAAATCAGGAGCCAAAAGACCGATTCAAAATTTATATTTCTCAGGCCGCCCGAAGCGGTAGCAGGGGCCGTAAACTCCCCGCGAGTCGCGGCAATCATCTCATCCGTCGCCCGGTCCAGGCCGCCATAGTAATCATTCTTCCGGAAGGACGGCTGCATGGTCTTCGTTATTATCTGATAAGCGGTGGCATCAGGAAGAGCGCCTTCTAAACCGTAGCCGGTCTCGATCTTCATCTTCCGGTCCTCAACGGCGATAAGGAGGAGGAGGCCATTATCGTTTTCTTGACCGCCGATCCCCCAGTCTTCAAATAATTTAAGCGCGAAATTTTCCAGAGAATCGCCCTCCAGGCTGCTGATTGTCACCACCGCGATCTCACTTGTAGATTCATCCCTAAAAGCCGCCAGTTTAGACTCCAAAGCTGTTTCCTGACTGTCGTCCAAGATACCAGCAAAATCGTTCACGAAACCGCTCGGCGATCCCGGATTAAAATATGCCGCTACCGGACTCGCTGTCAGGAAAAAAGCCACATTCAAAACCAGGAGAAATCGCCTTAACATCTGATTATTCTTAATTTATTGAGCCACTGGTTACTCTCCTAGGTCCAGATCGACACTGGGTGCCTCTTCCACACCAGCCGCCACTTCGAAATAGTTTTTTTCTCCAAAGCCGAACATACCGGCCAGCAGATTGGTCGGGATGCGCTTGATCAGGATATTAAAACTACTAACTTCCTCGTTATAACGGCCGCGCTCCGCGCTGATGCGATTTTCCGTTCCTTCAAGCTGAGCCATAAGCGTCTGGACAGTTTCTGCCGAACGGAGCTCTGGATAAGCTTCCACGATCACCAGGAGGCGCCCAAGAGCACTCTCGACCTGATTGGCAGCCGCTACTTGCTCATTAGCGCTAGATGCGCCGCTATAATTGGCGCGGGCTTCGGCCAGCTCGCCGAAAACATCTTGTTCCTGCTGGAGAATGCCGCGGACGGATGAGACCAGATTCGGTATCAGATCAAAACGACGCTGATACTGAGCTTCCACCTGCGCCCACTGTTTGTCGACTGTTTCATTGGCCGTCACTAGTCGATTATAGCCGCTCCAAAACCAGAGCGCCGCGACGACGACGATACCAAGGATGATCCAGATTGTCTTGTTCATAATTTTTATATTAGTTCTCTACCCGTCGGCCAAAACCGCGGGAAAATTAATTAGAATGATGACTAAATTATAACACGTATTTTTCTAATAAAAAAGAAGCTTTGGCCGGTTATCATAGTGGGTCGGATAATGAGTCCGAAAAACTATTCGCCTGCTAAAGCTTCTAAAACGAGGTGGGAGATACTCCAAGCCGTTTCAACTCATCTTTTCGCCCTCACCCGCTCGTTTTCTGTCAAGAATTGTTTGCGAAGGCGCACGCTTTTGGGAGTGATTTCTAAGTATTCGTCGTCGTTCATGATACTAAGCCCGCGCTCAAGACTGACTTCCCAAGGAGGTGTCAAGATAATAGCTTCATCAGTCCCGGAAGCACGAACGTTGGTCAGTTGCTTACCTTTCGTAGGATTGACAGCCATATCGTTCCCTTTAGCAACATTGCCGATTACCATGCCTTCATAAACCTCGGTATTGGGGGAAATGTAGAGGACGCCGCGGTCCTGGAGATTCCAGAGAGAGAAAGCGAGCGCCTTCCCCGTCGCCATGGAGATCATCGAACCCAAGCGGGTCCGCTCTATTTCGCCAGTAAAAGGCTTAAAACCGGCAAAATGGGTACAAAGTATGCCTTCGCCACGGGTATCAACAATAAATTCATTCCGGTAGCCGAGGAGACCGCGGGTCGGTATTTCAAAGATGAGTCGCGATTGTCCGTTATGAGTCTTCAAATCCTGCAACTGTCCCTTGCGGCGGGAAACCTTTTCCATAACCACGCCGGTCATGACTTCGGGAATATCGATCGTCACCTCCTCAAACGGCTCCTGTCTCACGCCGTCAACCTCCTTGACGATCACCTGCGGCTGAGAAACTTGGAGCTCGAAGCCCTCGCGGCGGAGATTCTCCAGTAGGATAGCGATGTGCAGCTCGCCGCGGCCATAGACCTTGTAGAAATTCATATCCGAAAAATCTATCCGCAATCCGACATTCACCTCCAGTTCTTTCTCCAGCCGTTCCTTGATCTGGCGGTTAGTGACAAATTTGCCTTCGCGTCCCGCATAAGGGGAATTGTTGACCAGAAATCCGAGTGAGATTGTCGGCTCATCGATCTTTATCGCCGGGAGCGGTCCCTGTTCGGCGGCTTCGGCTACTGTCTCGCCGATATAGATATCGGACAGACCAGCTACCATGACAATATCGCCGGCGGCGGCTTCAGCCACCTCCTTCCGGACCAGACCCTGGAAAGTGAAAAGTTTGGCTATTTTACCCGGCCGGGTAGCGCCGTCCAGGTTTTCGATAAATATATTTTGTCCCGATCGGATGCGGCCCTCATAAATCCGACAGATGGCCAGCCGGCCAAGAAAATTGTCGTAGGCCAGATTAAAGGGCTGGGCAAGTAGTTGGAGAGATTCCGCCTTCGGGTTTGAAGCTGGCGAAACATGTTCCAATATAAGGTCAAGTAGAGGATTGAGGTCTGAGGATTCGTCCTTCAGGTCGCGCTTGGCAATGCCTTGCTTGGAGATGGCGTAGATGACCGGGAAATCCAGCTGTTCATCGCTGGCCCCAAGATCCATAAATAGTTCATAGACCATTTCGCCCACCGCTTCCGGTCGGGCAGCCGGCTTATCGATCTTATTAATAACGACGATCGGCTTGAGTCCGAGTTCCAGAGATTTCTTGAGAACGAACTTAGTCTGCGGCATCGGTCCCTCTTGGGCATCGACAAGCAGCAGCACGCAGTCGATCGAACGCAGGATGCGCTCGACTTCAGAACTAAAATCGGCGTGGCCGGGAGTATCGACAATATTTATCTTACTGTCACGATAAAAGACCGACGTATTCTTAGAATAAATCGTGATTCCCCGCTCCTTCTCAAGGTCGTTTGAGTCCATGCTGACGTCGGTTCCGGACATGCCCGTCTGGCGCATCAGCGCGTCCGTGAGGGTCGTTTTCCCGTGATCGACATGGGCGATAATGGCGATATTCCTAATTTCCATAGTAATAAAAAAATTACGCACTGACGTAATTTTAGCGATTAAGTCTGCTGTCATAATACAGGTTTTTCCGGTGATAGTCAAGACGTTGTACTAACTTTACAGTTTATAATTAGTCTCTCCCCGTCTTTATAGGGCGAAACGGATCGGCAGTCTAAAGATCCGTTTGGGATATCTTTACCTTCCAGTCCGACAATCGGTGACTTGAAAAACCAAGTAATGCCCGGCAAAACTTCAGCAGTCTCGGCTCTAGCGGTGCCAAAAAGATTCCGCCAAGATTTTAGGATATTAATATGCAAATTTAGATTTTTGTAAGGAGTATCGGTAGGGTTACGAAATTGGGCAGTTATATAAGGCCGACCATCTTGATAGATTATTCGTGAATCAGTAACAATATTACTATCCCCGCGGCCAGTTATGACGAGGTAGATAAGGGCCGCCAGTATTAAGCCAAGCGACAGTAAGATTAGGAGTTGTTTTTTGGTTAACATATATTATTACGAGCTCCAAAGTATATTATAACACCTATAATTGAAATTGTATTATACGGAAAAGACGCTTGCCCATCTCTCTTGGTATGCTATAATGTAAGGAGACATCGAGCCGAAAACCCGGTAAACGGGAGGCGATCGACGGATCTAGGTTCATGTCCTAAAGTAGCCCTTTTTTGGGGGCTATTTTTTTACAGTTAAAAACCTATTTCCCAAAATTTATTACGAAATATCCAGTAAAAAACTTCCTATTCCGTGCCGATCGTTAGCGGACCGCTACAGGAGGGACGAGCCGACATGGCCAGCTCGATAATCGCGTCTATTTCTGGTTCGATCGCCGTCAGCTGGCGGCCGTCATTTAGAGTAACCCTCACTTCCAAACTATGCGACTGCATGATCGCGATCACCTGGCAATCAAGGATCGCTTGCCTAATTTCCTCCCAAGTCGAATTGGTCTTAACCGGCGGCGTGATCGTCACTTCCGCCTGGGTAAAACTGCGTCCATCCGGCGTAATGCATCTGGCCGGATAAGACTCCTGGACCAAAAAACCAGCGGCCTGACATTCTGCAAAACTTTGGATCGAAGCGATCAGCCGGTCACAAGTCAGTTTAGCTTCCCAATTACTGAGCGGCAAACAGGCCCGAATCTGTTCAGCCAGATCAGCGGTCGGCTCCTCTGTCAACCCGGCATCCGCTCCAGTGTCTACAGCCGGATTGCCACCCGTCGGGCAAGGAGAAAACTCGCAGTCCGGACCGGTCCGGCCCACGTATGACCCGTCCGGGCACGACTTGGCCTCCATAGTACAAGAAACTGGCTCCTGAAAGACGCCCCGATCAGGCTCGGTCATATTTCGACCGGCCAGATACAGGATGCCAGCGACGACCGCCAGGGCCGCTAAAACCAGGGGTAAGGCGCGATACTTCTCTTGAGACTCGTTTGTCATAATTTTTCTTGTAGTCTTTGGGCGAGCCGGACTATTTCCGGGCTACGCTGACCAAGGCCGCTATGGAAAATTAAACTTTCTAAACTAGCGATGTCTTGCCAAACCGGAAACCCCATGAATTCTTTTTCATAGGTTTCCGCATAATCAAGCGTCAGCTTGCCACCGACTTGTTCCACTAAATAATAAATAATCGGACAATTCCAGTGCTTCTCGGCCGCTGTTTTCTGGGACCGGTAAAAGAATGAGGTGCCGGCATACACCACCTGGCGAAGCCGGATATCGAGACCGGACTCTTCCTTAAATTCACGAATAAGCGCCTCTTCCAAGCTCTCATCAATATTGACGCCGCCGCCGGGAAAATCGTAACCGTCCCATTGCGGTGAAAGTAGGACCTTGCCACCCTTGATCAGCAAACCATAGACCGAGGGTCGGAAACGGAGATCGTCCGGCGATACCGGATATTCCTGCCCGCCCCGGATGTGGCAGTTCACATGTTGTTTCATAATTTAACGCTTTCCTTGATTATTCGTCTGACGTTTCAGACCGGCGGCCCAATTCTTAAAAAGACGGGCCAGAGGCAAAAAGGCGGGGGAAAAATCGTGTCTGACGCCGTCTACGACCACAACCTCGGATGGGCGACCCTGGAGCGCTACCTGGAACCAAGCAGCGATCTTTTCAGCCGGACGATCGTGAAATTGATCATCTCCAGCCAGAACGACCAGGAGTGGCTTCCTGACACGCCGGAGAAGGGTTGGCGTTTTCCCGGACGCGTAGCTGAAAATCTCTTCCGCGCTTTCCGGCGTGTATAAGCTTAAAAAGCGCTGGGCATCAAGCGGCCGACTCCAGACAGATTCTGGTAAGAGAGAATGCGGCCGGCCCGATCGGACCAACCGCCGGGCGACACTAAGCGCTCGCGCGTAAACTTTTTCTCCCACCTCCAGCTTCACAGACGAATAATCGCTGACCGGCGCCAGTAAAACGGCACCGCGCACCGGGCTTTTAGGACGACGCGCCAGATAATAAACACTCTTCTGGCAACCAGTCGAATGGCCAACAAGATATATCTCTTTTACGCCCACGCTTCTTACGAGTTCGACCGCGCCGTCCAGATCATCCACGCAGTCAATAAATATTTCGTGGGCCTGTCCCGCCAGCCCAGAATAGACCGCCCGGCTACCCCGCTGACGCTTAAGCCCGTTTACCAGGCCGGAGCCGCGGTTATTAAAAACCAAGACGGCCGTCTCCTTATCCGAAAGGATTGAAGTCAGTTCATGGCGAGAAAATATGTTTCCGGTCAAGCCGTGGACAAAGATAAAAACCCGCTTCGGCCGGACCGGACCGAGAAAAAGACCGGATAGGAGGAAGGAGCGCGGAGTCTTAATTGTAATAAATTGGACGGGTATCGCTTTCATAGTAATTTTATAAACTGTTATATTTGATCGCTCGGCCGCGCGCTTTTTCAATCGGGTATTTGAGGCCGTTCTGGACTAATTTTTCCTCCAGAGCGACCGCGATATCGATATCCGGATCATGCACCATATCTTGGGGATTAAGAAACTGCTCCCCATCACGGTCGGCGCGTAACTTGAGTATTTACTCAACTAATTTTTGGATATCCGTCATATTTTTTGATTCAGCTTAATTTTACCTTCATCGGAGCAGTCAGTCAATTCAGGAAATAAGCGACTGATTGACAAATTATGAAAAAAAATGTAATTTACATAATAAATTGTTCTTAAATAATCACAACTAATTAAGGAGGTGACATGGAACTATATCTAGTTCTCATCAACGTAAAACGGCTGGCTGAATTGATATTCCCGCTTACGGCTCTTATCAAACAGATATCAGCCGACATCAAAGTGTACATCGTCCCGATCAGCCCGCATGAACTCGGACAGCCGGAGAATCTACTAGCGGTAATCGAGGAAATAAAATCGCTGATCGCGGAGCCTACCCCTACCCCCACCAACATAAGATTGTATCTGCTGGATATCGGGCCCGAGACGCCAGAAGAAGCTAGTCAGCTCATAGACTTCTTCCACAATAACCGCAGTCAGATCATAGCTTGGATCGGCCGTGGCTGGACAGCAAATGATCTTGCCCTTATTAACGATGACGAACGCTTGATCCCGATTACTTCTGAAAAGGAAGTAATGCGCGGCTTGGAAAAATTCGGTTTGTACATACCGACATATCTCAAACAGTCTGACCAAGCCCTCCTGAGTCGCAAACCTTCTCTCGTCGACAAAGAACCGCTCGCCCTGCGCTATATAGGAGCTTTGGCGGTTTTACGCTCGATCGATCGTAATAACGGCGAAGATAACACCCTGACTCTCTTAATCTCTGCCGCCCTGGAAATGATCAACGGTAAAACCAATGAATATGTAGAAAATCTGGTAAGTTTGATCCCAGATATGGAACGGCTGTCGGCCGACGCCCTCAGCCGATTCACCGATAATTTATGTATTTTCCGGGAGGCAAAGAATATGAACCGGCCAGTCGGCTATGTGAATCTGAGGGATGTCCCTTCCCATACTAATATTATTCACATCATAAAAGAAGCCCAGTATCGTTTCCCTTATCTGGTCGTGATCCGCTACCGGATCGACGGTGAAGAATACACCGAGTACTCGTCAAAGAAATTCAATGTGATCAAGGAAACAAAACCGTTCCTAAACAGCGCTCTTGACCGGACCACTTTGATGCAACTTCTAAATATCATCGTCATCACCCTTTAAGAAGAGCCCGGTGCCAGCCCCGCCCCAAAAAATTAAGCCTTCCCCTACTACCCGACTAGACACAGTCGGGTTTTTTATAAGTTAATTAGCCGGTCCAAAAAACCCCCACTTAAGAGAGCTTTTTTATTGGGAATCAAAAGATCATTTTTTACGCAGGATGATCTTGACAATCTCGCTCCGGGCCGAGGTGCGCATCGGGGGCCCCCAGGTACCGACGCCGCCGTTTACGATCAGATTGAAGTCTCCTTCTTTAAATAAGCCGTAGCCGTAGCCGCGGTGGCCCCATTTGATAACCAGGTTATAAGGGAACATCTGCCCGTCGTGGGTGTGGCCCGAAAGCTGCAAGTCGATTCCGACTTTCTTGGCTAGATCGATATTCTTGGGCGCGTGGAAGAGCAGGACGCTCGGCCGGTCGGCCTGGAATTCGACCTGTTTTAAGATGGCCCGTTCCAGATCAAAGTTCGTATCGAAAGAATAGTTGATGCCGATTATCTGGAGCCCGTCAACGACCACCATCTTGTTATCTAGGATCTTGATGGGGTTCTCGCTGAGCAGGCGTTTGACACGGCTGAAACCCAAATAAAGGTCATGGTTGCCAAAACTGTAATAAGCGCCGCGCGGGGCATGCAAGCGGGTAAAAGGGTGGTTCAGCCAAGAAAACTCCGCTTCCATGCCGTCAAATAGATCGCCGGTGATGAAGACGGCTTCCGGCTTGAGCTGGTTTACCTGATCGATCACCTTATAAAAGAAACGCTTGCGATAGACCGGACCGAGATGGACATCGGAAATCTGGACCACCGTCTTATCCACCCAGGAATCAGGCAGATCTTTGATAGCCACTTCGTACTCCACGATCTTCGGCTTGAGGGAGTTATAGATGCCGAGCGCCGATATGAGCACCGTACCCCCGAAGAAAATCGTGTGCTGCAGCCAGGCCGACAGGCTGAAGCCAACCAGGGGACCAACCAGACGGATCACGACAATGAGGGCGGACGCGAGGGCGAGATTGACGAAGATACCGATCCACAGGGCGGAACCGATATAATAAACGCGGGTGAACAGATTGTCGCGCTTATGGATCAGGTAAGAGGAAAAGAGGACGCTCAGGAATAAAAAGAGCATGGCCAGTCCGAGCGCAATCTGGGCCAGACGCGAGTCGATCGAAAAAAAACGGATGATGACCGAAAGCAACAAGGCGTGACCGCCGAGCAGCGTCAAAAGAGTGGCGGCAAAATGGACTAATTCCATCATAGAAATGGGAATGGACTGTAAACGGCGGCGTTACCGAGTTCAGCTTCAATGGTTATAAGGCGGTTATATTTGGCGGTCCGTTCGCTCCGGGCCGGTGCGCCGGTCTTAATCTGCCCGGTTCCGAGTGCCACCGCCAGATCGGCGATGAAAGCGTCCTCGGTCTCTCCGCTACGATGCGAGATTACGGTGGTCAAGCCGTTCTTCCTGGCCAGAAGCACAGCAGCGACGGTTTCCGTAAGCGTGCCGATCTGATTAAGCTTAATCAGGATGGAATTGGAGCTTTGGTGGGCGATTCCCTGCTCCAGACGTTTCACGTTGGTCACATACAAATCATCCCCGACCACCTGGACATCTGGATGGGCGGCGCTAAAATCTCTAAAATTATCCCAATCATCTTCGGCAAAGATGTCTTCCCAGGAACGGATCGGATATTTGGCGCCCAGATCACCATAAAAGACGCCCAGTTCTTTTCCGCTCAACTGGCGGCTTTCTTTCTTTAGGATATATTCGCCCGCAGTGTAAAATTCGTTTGCCGCGGCATCAATAGCAAAAACTACGTCGCGGCCCGGCTCGTAACCGGCTTTCTTCACCGCTTCTATAAGGAGCCTGAAAGGCTCTTCGTTATTCTTGACCGCCGGCGCAAAACCGCCTTCATCGCCGAGCGCAATGCTGTAGCCGCCGGCTTTTAAAATCTGCTTCAGATTCTGATAGACTTCCGCTCCGACGCGGACCGCTTCGGCCATCGTCTTGGCGCCGACCGGTAGGATCATATATTCCTGGATATCGGTAGCCCAATTAGCATGCTGACCACCATTTAAGACATTCATCATCGGCACGGGCAAGTTAAAATGGCCCTTAAAATCCGGGTTAAATTTAGCCAGGTATCTGTATAAAGGCAGGCCCAGGCCACAGGCAGCCGCGCGAGCCGCGGCCAGCGAAACAGCCAAGATAGCGTTAGCGCCGAGCGACGCCTTATTTTTCGTCCCATCCAGATCGATCATTATCCGGTCAATCTTCTCCTGCTCGGACGGATCGATCCCGATTAGCGCGCCACTGATCCGGCCAGTGATATTTTCCACAGCCTTGAGTACGCCTTGACCGCCGAAACGGGAAGGATCTCCGTCACGGAGCTCAACAGCCTCATAGCGGCCGGTTGAGGCACCACTGGGCACATGGGCCGTTCCCGACAGGCCGCTGTCCAGGATAACGGTCGCGGAAACGGTGGGGTTACCGCGAGAATCCAAGACTTCCTGACCTTTGATTTCCTTAATCTTCATAGATAAAAATTAATAAGTGAGACACTCCCGATTGATATACCGTTCGGTCCGAGAGATAACTTTCACGAGCATCCGGACCGCCGCCAGCGCGTGGTCGCCGACCGTAGTCTCGTCAGATAGCATGATGGCATCCGCGCCGTCGAGGACGGCGTTCGCGATATCAGAAACCTCCGCCCGCGTCGGCGAGGGATTCTTGATCATGGAGGTCATCACTTGAGTGGCAATGATTGCCGGCGTCTTATGCCAGTGGGCGTGGCGGATCAAATTTTTCTGAACGATAGGCAATTCTTCAATCGGTGTTTCGATGCCCAAGTCTCCCCGGGCGATCATGATCATGTCAGAAGCGGTGATTATCTTGTCGATGTTTCGCAGGGCTATTCCCCGTTCGATCTTAGAAATTATTTTAACTTTCTTCGCCCCGCCCAAAAGACGGCGCAGGCGCGTGACATCGGCCGCTGTCTGGACGAACGATAGGCCGACGTAATCTAGGCCGATCTTCAGGCCGTATTTGAGGTCCTGAATATCCTTCGACGTCAGTCCACCTTTTTTCAAATTAGTATGAGGAACATTAATGCCCTTGTTTGACGTAAGCAGGCCACCGTGGACAACCTCAGCGCTTATTTTCTTATTCTTCACCTGCCTAACAATCAGCTCAATCTCGCCGTTACAAAGAAAAAGGGGCTCTCCCTTTTTAATATAAAGTCGCAAGTCGCGATTATCGATCGGAATTGCTCCACCCGACTTATATTCTACACTGGAATAGCTAAAATCATATATCTTCCCGTCAACCAGCATCAAACCCTCTTTGGGCATCTTGCCGACGCGGATGCGCGGACCCTGCAAATCCAAAAGCAGGCTGATCCGACGCACTGACTTCTTATTATATTCATCGATCAATTTTTTAATCCGGCGATACTGCTCATGGGTGGCGTGGGAAAAATTAACCCGAACGATATCCACACCCGCATCCAGGAGCGCCCCCAGCGCTTCCGGCGATTCGCTCTTCGGTCCGACGGTGGCAATTATTTTTGTAGTCATAGTTGATTGCGGCCCGAAACGGCTGCCCAAGGACCGCTATAAAAATAAAGACAACCTGAATTGTCCTTGATAAGTCTTCCGACAATTTCTTAATACTAACTTTAAAATATTAACACTTGCGGCCGAAAAAGGCAAATTAAACGGTGATTATTCCCTTCTTAACCGGCGCCGAACCGCCGTCTCCTTTTAGCGTAATGCTTGAGCGCCACGCCCAGATCGCGCGGCGTAAAGGACGGCCAATATTTAGGCGTAAAGTAAAGTTCACTATAGACGGACTGCCAGGCCAAAAAGCCAGACAAACGTTTTTCTCCGGAGGTACGAATGATGAGGTCCGGATCCGCAAGACCGGCGGTATCTAAATTAGCGCTGATCGTTTCTTCCGAGATGTCCCGCGCTTTGACGCCTGATCTAACCATTTTCCTGAGCGCCCGGACAATCTCATCGCGCCCACCGTAACTCAGGCAGATATTGAGCTGGCCAACTCCGCCGCCTTTCGTTAGCCGCTCCGTTTTCTTCATCTCCGTGCGCATTTCCTGATTAAAATCGGCCAAACGGCCAAAAAATTTGACGCGGATACCGTGCCGAGCCAGTTCAGCCGTCTGACTCTTGATAAGACTGCTAAACAGCTTCATAAGGTAAGCCACCTCTTTCTGGTCGCGGTGCCAATTTTCTGTGGAAAATGCGAAAACGGTCATAATCTGCACCCCCTTCTCAAAAGCGGCTCGAGCGATTGTCTTAATGTTATCCAGTCCCGCGCGGTGACCCATCAAACTCGGCCGACCTTGCTCGCGCGCCCAACGACGGTTACCGTCCAAAATTATACCGACATGGACGGGAATATTGGCATTATCTTTGATCATATGCCTGTGTTTAACAGATAAATTATATTTCAAACGCGGTTTTTTATTTTCTCGCCGCCACCTTATTCAGCCAATTCTGATAAAATTCTAAATTATTGAGACTGGCTAGCTGCTGACCAAGCGGCTCACCGAGACGAAAAAGGTGGTGCAAATAGGCACGACTGTTATTCTTCAGCTCCAAAAGACGACTCCGTCCGCTCACGGCCGCTAGATCGCGACTGAAACGGGCGTTCTTTATATTGATCGTCTGGTAGCTCAGACCGGCGCCGGACAAAAACAATTTTCCGTGCCGTCCTTCTCTGGTCGGGATTACGCAATCAAACATATCCCAGCCCAGACGGGCGCAGCGCCGGATATCCTCGGGTGTGCCGACGCCCAGGGCAAACCTCAAAGCGGTCGGCGGGATAAAATCGGCCGTCCGCCGCAACACTTCTTCCAGAAACTTGCCCGCTTTATCCACCGGACGAGCGCCAAAACCATAGCCATCAAAACCAATTTTGATAAGTTCTCGGGCGCACCTCTCACGCAAATCCAGCTCCGCCCCGCCCTGGATGACCGCAAATAAAAGCGGGCGCTTAGCAGCGGAAAGACCCCGTTTCTTGAGCTGCTTGTCATATTCCCGCCGGCAACGTTTTGCCCAATCGATCGTCCGGCCTACCGCTATCTCCAGCTGCGGCCGAGAAAAATCATTGGGCGGACAATCGTCGAGACAGACCATCATGTCCGTTCCCAATTCAAATTGGATACGAATAGATTTTTCTGGCGTGAGTTCATGGCGCAAACCGTCCAGTGGTGAACGAAAAATCACCTTTTCATCGGTAATCTGTCCCATGCCCGGGTTCTTGTGGATGAGGGAAAAAACCTGAAACCCACCGGAATCCGACAGGAGTGGTCCGGGCCAATCCATGAACCGATGCAAGCCGCCGGCTCGTCTGATAATCTTAAGGCCTGGTTGCAGATAAAGGTGGAAGGTATTAACCACGAGAGCGGCCGTGCCACTACGGCGCACATCGTCGTTCGCCGTCAGTTTCACGAAACCGCGAGTCGCGTCTGGCATGAAAAAAGGCGTCGCCAGTAAACCGTGCGGCGTCTTGAGGCGTCCACGACGTACGCCGCCTTTTATCGTTAAAACTTTAAACATGCTACTGGACTATCCCGGAATTACTGAGACCCGCGATATCGTCATCTTCGAGCTTGGTCGTTTTCGGACCGGTTTTTCTGGTGATGGTATCCTTGGTCTCGGTATCCATGGCGATAACGGTCGAACCCGGCGAAATAATCAGAATCTTATTGCGGTCTGGTTCCCCAGGCGTTAAGCCAATTAAAAACTCAGCGTCCACGCGATAGACGGAAACCGGCAGACGGCCGATCTCCCAGACTATCTGGCGGCTGACTTCGTCATAATAAAGGCTACCGACATTAGTCGTCTGGCCGCCCTCCCAGCTGGCGTAAGACGGCAGAGTGAAGACGGCGCGGGTTTCGGATAACTCATGAAGATTGTTCGTTATCGTCCAGTAAACCTTGAGCCCCGTCTTTTCTCCAACGCGCGGTGGGAGTGGACCGGAGCCAACTGGTAAATTATCTTCATTAAAATAACGGATCTGTTCTTCCAGATTGAGGTCGCTATTAAGACGACTGGTTATCGTATTGCTCTTATTAGCGTCACCACGGGTCGGAGTATTATTCATCCCATATTGTCCATAGGACACGATCAAAAGATCGCCGCCTATATCTGTGTCCCGCCCCGAACGGAGGTTCAGGCGGAAATCGATCGCACCGGAAGCACCCGGCTTTATCTCACTAAGAGCCGGAATCTCGTTTTTGGTCCAGATTATCGTCCCGTTCTTGACCTGTCCTTTATTACTATCACTAAGTGAGTCCCAATCAATAAAATCTCCACTGAGCGCCGCCATAATAACGACATCCTGAAAGGTGTTAGCGCCCCGATTGTCATAAGTCAGCGAATAATCAAGAGGCTGGGAGAAATTGAGTGAACCGTCATTTTTCGAACCGTTAAGTAACAGGGTTAGGTTTAAATCGCTGTCGACGAGTTCCGGCTGGATTGTTTTTTCCCAGAAGACATAGCTCTGGCCGTCTTCCAGACGCTTCTCAAGCCGGACCTTTATTTCCGGCTTGTCTGAACGCTGCTTTATCCGATAAGTCAAGGGAATCTCTTGGCGGCCCGAATTACGGCCAAGGCCACTCAGCTGCCAAGTCGTACCCCCGCTCTTTATTATCTGAACAGTCCCCGTGGCCGTGGTGCTCGTCGACGTCGTAGTGGCCGTTTCAATCACGGACGCGCTGGCTTCGGCCGGGACAGTAAAAGTAATATTGAAATCACCCAGGTAATTATCAGTGATCTCCGATATTATCAGGGTCATTTCATTATCCTGATCTAAGAAAGCGGTACCCGAATAGTTAAGATCGACGCGGAAACCCGGTCCGCTCACGAGCGAAGAGGCGGAGGCTTCTTTTTTAAACTGGCTGCTGAAGGTCCCGGGGAGATAGCTCAGGTTCCCAAAAACTACCTGGACCGAATCCGGCGGACTGATAAGCTGTCCGGTAACAATCAGGCTACCTTTCTCGCCCGGTCCCAAATCCGGCAGATCCCAGCCATAATCGCCGCTTCCCGCCTCAATCGACGAAGAGTGGAAAACGAATCCAATCGGATACTGCAATTCCAAACGAAGCCGCGAGAGTGGATACTTTGTCGGATTACTGTAGCTAATATGGTATGAAAATTCTTCGCCAGCGGCGATCCGCTCGGGCGAGGTGATTACCAGTTCTAAACCGCTTACATCACTGATGGGGGCAAACCAGTACGAGTAAGCGAAGTAGGCGGCTAACCCAAGAACGGCAACGATCAAAAAACGCCTGAATAAACGGATCAAAAAGGGCAACCGCTTCTTCACGTCCATCTTTCGGACATCAACTTTTTTCCCATCTTGGTCGCTATATATCTCCGAAAGATTGGAATCGATCTCCTGCTCATGGACCTCCCGCCCGACCACGCGCTCGAACATGGCGACTTCCTTGTCTGTCGGGATCGGCCGTTCGACAAATGACGACAGGCTCGAATCAGTCGCCCGTCCCACCCGGAGCACTTTTTTTATCCTTTTTCCTTCCGCCATATATTTTTCAATTATTTTTTTTCACCAGGACCGACCAATACTTATCGCTATCGAGTGGCGTGGAAATCTCCCAGCCGTCGCGTCCGGACATGTTTTCCGGATGCCGCCAAAATATCTCCCAGCCTGGCGGCAAGACCAGGCGGCTAATTAAACCGCTCGGCGCTGCGCCCGGCTGTTTCTGCGCCAAGAGAGAATAGGGTAGAGTTTCCCGGTCCGCCGGATTCAACCATGAGTTGAGACGCTCGCGCCAATTCTGTTCGGAAAGCGGTTTGAAAAAATTAGCGGCCAGCCGATATTTTAAGATTACCACGCCTGTCTCGCCCGGATCAACCATCAACCAATTAGCAAAAACTGCTTTACCGTTTTCTTCGTAAATCTTAGTGCCGCTCGCCGGATCGATGGCCGCCGCGTTCTCGGCCGCCACCTGCGGCCGGCTCTCCCATCCGGGTTCCGGCCTGTCCTGGAGATACACATCATCAGGACGCCGAAAACCCTCGGCAAAAATAAGTTCGCTACCAGCGGGCGTGTAGATGCGAAGCCAGTCAACGTTCCTGACGCCGGTAAGCGGCTCATTTTTGAGACCGGTATGAGTCCGACTGATCTTGACCGTATTCGTTATTACGCCTGCGGGGCTTATTTCCGTGGTCTGTTCGATAGTCTCCCTCATCAGGCGATCCGATTTCTGGCCCGCGATATTGGTGTTCACGATCATCAGATAATCCCCGTTGGACGGCCGTATCTCCCCGCTCCAATTGCGGATTGAGGCCTCGGCCTGGAGCACTGGGTCGGTAAAGTAAACCAGGATTTGCTTGGCAGCCATGTTTTCTTCAAAAAGTGTGATGATCTTCAGCATATTCTCGCGGTCCAGCTTCTGGGGCAAGACCTCCATAATCCTAATCAGGAGATCGCCGATGATCTTCTTGGGCTTGTTATCGGGATTTGATTCAAGATCTTGCTTCAGCGGTAGGTCAGAAACGATCGGCGCGGTTTTCTCTGGAAGGCCAGCGACCGCTTCAGGATGGGTGACGGCCAGGTTGTCTCGCTCCACGACTTTCTCGACCGTCTCCCAAAAATTCTCAGCATCAATTACCAGACCGTATTGTTCCGTCATATCGATTGGACCGGTTACTTGGAGCAGGCTCTCGACAACAGTCGGGGTCACGCTGATCACTCCGTCCACGCTCGGCCCCCCGCTCTTCTCATAAAACCACATCAGATTCTTGGCCGTGGTCGGCCAATCTGGCCACCAGTTGGCGTCCCAAAAATGCCAGAGTGGATCGACAAGCCAAAGCGGCTCGGGAGCGGTGACTAGAACGCTCCGGCCAGCTTCGGTATCATAAGACCCGCCGGCCGGTACTTCTAGATTACGGATCCGACCGTCGCGGATATCGACCAGGGCGTAACTTCCCAAGAAACCCCCGCTCGCCCGCAACTCGGCGTTATTTTGAAACACTACCAGATAACGTTTGTCGCGCGTCAGGCCGAGAATGCTCTTCAGTTTGCCGCCGGCGCCGACAAAATCGGACAGATTACCGGCCAGGCTGCCCGCCTGCTCACTAACAGCTTTAAAGCGGGCGCGATAGACCGCCGGCAAATTAGCGGATTTGATCCCGGACACGGTCTTTTCCAGTGCTCGGGCGTCAGACACGGCCGCGGCACCGTATTCCAGAAAACCGTCCAGACGAATAGAAAAATCTTCTTCCGCATTATTAAAAAGACTATCAGTAGCCAGTACCAGATTCCGGCCCAGGGATGAGGCGAGCGTCCCGGCCGCTAGAAATTTCTTACTTTCAGCGGCCAGCTTGATTTTCGGATCACTAGAAAACCCAGCTAGGAGAAGGAGACCGTCACTTAGGCGGTTAAGTTCTGTCTGGGCGGCCAGAAAGTTGGCTCCGGCAGCCCGAAAATTTGAATCGGCTTCTTGAAAATCCTGCTTGGCAACCGCGTCGGCGGCCGCTAAAAGATTGCCGACAGCCTCTTCCGAGCGCTGACGGATACCCGCTTCCCAGGCGGCGAAGTCCCAGACCTGAAAATAGGCCAGCAGTTTGAAGGGGATGATTATAAGTATTAAAACCAGGACGAAAGACAAGAGCGGACGATACCAGGCAACGGGCAGCGGCGCGGCCGCTTCTTTTACGGGCAGGAACTCTTTAGCCGCTGTCCGGCGACGGGTGCGTCCGGTGGCATATTGGAGCGCTGATTGAAATTCTCTTTCCCGAACAGCAGCGAATTCCTGCCACGGTGATCTTTTCTTCGCCCGCCTGGTCGACCGGAAATGGCCACTAAATGGCGTCCTAAGAACCCGTCCCCAGCGAGAAAAATCCAAGCGCCAGTTAAAGAGCCGACTCTTTTTAAATAACAAATTAGGCCGGATCTCCCGCGCCGCCTGGGAAAACTCCCGCCACTCGGTCTTAATCTGTTCTCCGATTTTCTTCTCTTCTTTCCAGGCTTCCCGCTTCAGCTTATTTACCGGCTGACGCAAATCCACGACAAAACTCGAGAATCTCTCCCGCTCCAGGTTAATATAGGATTGCGGTGCTTTTTTCCTGGGCATGATATTACAATCTTAAGACACTTTCATAGACGACAAGGGTCTCATGGGCACAGTCCCACCAATGATATCTTTTGGCCCGCTCTCGTCCTTTTCGCGTCAGCTCTTCCCGCTGCGAATTATTATCAAGAACCAGACTTATCTTATCGAGCATATCATCCTCGCTCTCGGGATCGAAATAAACCGCCGCCTCGCCCAGTATCTCGGGTAACGAAGCGCGGTTCGAGCTAACCACCGGACAATTATTAGCCATCGCTTCAAGCGGCGGTAAGCCAAAACCTTCATAGAGAGAAGGAAAAACATAGGCTCGAGCGGCACTATAAAAAATCTCCAGCTGGGCATCGGGGACATAGCCGGGAAAAATAACGGCGCTATTACGGTTGCCTTCCTGCCACAGGTTAAGCGAAATCGCCACGGATTTTATACGTTCGTAAAAATAATCACTCCGACCGACTAGGACCAGCCGCAATTTTGGACGATGAGCGTGTAGACGGCTGAAGACCTTGAGCAGTTTTTCTAGATTCTTATGCGGATAAGCATTTCCGACATAGAGGAGAAAATTTTCCGGGATATGATACTGTTCCAAAATCTCCCGCTCATCCAGCTTCGCCACGAAAAGCGAGTCCATCCCTTTAGCCAGATTGGCCACACCTTCATATATGACCGTAATCTTTTCAGGGGCCACCCCGAATTTCCGGACAATATCGTCCTTCGTAAAGTTGGAAACGGTGATTACCCGCCGCGCCCGCCGCAGAGCCAAGAAGATCACCAGGCGATAAGCCATGTTCTTGAAATAGTAGATCAAATGGCGCTTCGTGGTCGCCCGGACAGTAGGAAAATTTGTCAGGATTAAATCGTGGATAGTCACTACAAAACGGCCGGGCGCCAGTACGGGCACGTTGAAATGGGGAAAATGGATGAGATCAAGTTTCTCGCGCCACAAATAATAGGGCATGAGAAGCTGTTCACGCCAGCCGTACCAGGGGCAATCGATCTTTACCTTCTTCACTGCCGGCTGATCGTTCGGGAATTCGTCGTAGTTAGCCGGGCTGAGAAAAACGACGTATTTAAAACCGCCGCCGTCTGGCTGGGCGCCGGTGATCCGAATGATATTGTCGACCACTTCTTGGACATATCGTCCCAGACCTTTACCGATCGGGCCGTAGAAGCGGGCATCGATGCCGATAGTCATGATTCTTGAAAATTAAACGAAAGGAAGATTAGGCGGCGGCACCGGTTCTGGGGCACTGAGATCATCGGAAACGGGCCGGGTGTCCGTGTGCGTCTGTTCGTTCCTTCCCCCCAAGCCGCCACCGCGAAAGATATCCGGCAAGGGCTCGACAGCCGGCTGTTCAAGGGGTAAAGAAGCAGGCGCATCGGCCTTACGGCCAGGCGCCTTCTGAATCATGGCCGCCTTCACGCTCGCCTCAACTGGAAAATGCCAGAGCGTCGCCAGTTCTTCGATGTTATACGTCCCCGGACGACGGCCACGATTATCTGACCGGCGCCAATAAGCACCATAAATTTTCCGTTTCTTCTCCTCAAGCCGATACTTCTGGAAAAAATATTGGGCCTTAGTGAAAGTCAGATCGATATCCGGCTTCAGATTGTTGAGATCAATCGCGGCAAATTGCTTCATATAGCCGACCAGACCGTTAGCCACCTTGGATTTATTGATAACATCGCGCCGTCCAATATAAACGAACCGGATTTTAGCCTCAAAACAAAGCTTAGAGGATTTCAGCTGGATGGCCGTAGCGCGCTTAGCATCCTGAGGAGAAAGCTGAAGCATAGTAAACGACTCTTCCTTCTTCTCCTTGTTCTCTATATCTCCCCAGATGGCATAGATCCCCTCGCTAAGCTCTCCCAGCCAGACAAGCAGTTGCTGGAACAGGCCGGGTTTAGATTTGGGTTTTTTATTTAAAATTTTATCGATCGCTCCTTCCGCCTCTTTAATCCACTCAAAGCCGATGGGGATGATGATAATCTGCATCCAAAGTTGCTCACCTTGCCGGAGTGACGCGCAAAGATCCATCAGGCTAGCCATCGGATCCTTGAACTGCGTCTCGAGCGGTCCCATCTTGTGTTCGAATTCCAGATAAGTCCTAATCGGCAGGGTCCAATTGGCCTTTTGGACAAACTCTGTTCCCCAGACGTCATATTCTTCATCGGGCAGATTGGTGGGCATCATCTTCGTATAATCATCCACCTCGGAAATCTCGGCGTCCGGATATTGCGAATAGACCGACGATTCCACCAGATTACGGAATTCAACCGGAGTCCAGATCAAAAACTGCGTATAGCCTTCTAAGCTGACAATCTCGTAACTGAAAGCCTTCTGAAACTTACCTTCGAACCATTTTTCAAAAAAACTGATCGAACCGTGGGCGCCGGCCAGATAGCTGAACATGTTCTCGACCGCGCGTGGCGTCTGCTCGTTCCCTTTGGGGATATCAATCGCTAGGATCAATTTTTCATGACCCTTCTCCCACTGCAAACGAATATAGAAGAGATATGCTTCGCGCGCACCGTAAAGAAAGACGCCCGCTAAGATCAGCCAGCCGATATTGACGAAAAAAACCCAAAGCATCTGCTCGGGAGGCAGCTGGAAAAAACGGACAAACGGACTGATATCAATGACAATTTCCACGGTAATAATCGCTAGTTATCGATCAATAATTATTATCCATTTTACCATATCCAGGGCAAAAAATAAAATCCGCTCCTCTTGGGAGCGGTTTTATTCGATTAAATATTTTTTAGAACCAACGGCGCGGCTTACTTATGCCACTCCTTAAGGCCGTAAGTACCGCGGCTTACCAGCACGTAACGGTCATCCAGAATCAGTTCATTATGCACAGTGGCGGCGTTAGCCGTTTTCTTATCAAATTTCATCTCGTTGATTTTTTTGGCAATATCGGTGAAATGGAGCGGTTCGCCGGTGTGTTTGAGGATCAAAAAGATCTTGTCATTAACCGTCTTCGGCTTGACCTCACCCCAGTGGGACAGTCCCCAATCTCCGTATTTGTTCTGTTCCAGGTTCTTAACGGCCTGAAGCAGCGAGTATAGTACTTTATTGCTGTTGATGACCGCGGCCTTGTCCGGAAAAACCGTGCTCTTGAAAACGGACGAGATATCGCTACCGTCTGAAACACTTAATTTCTGCTGATGCTTGTTATAAGAGTCAAGCTGACGAAGCAATTCAAGCAGTTCTTCGGTACTAAGAGTTTTTTTCAGTCCGTCGACTTTCTGGATCAGATCTTCGGCCAGCTCATTTAGATGGTCCACCCCTCCGTCTTTCTTCTTGAAAGAGGGTTCGAAACGGCCAGTATCTTCAACGAGCTCGAGTTCGTCAGAGAGAAGTTTAGACAGCAAAAAACTGAAATGATTCCGGTAAGTGCGGCGGCTAGCTTCATACTCAGGACTATCCGTCTGACTGCCGCCGGCAATCTCCATCGAGATTACGCTCAGTATATCCAGAAGATAATCGCGGCGCATGAGTCCGCCGTGATCGATTAAAAGATCATTTACGACCTGCTTGAGAGTCTGCACAGAATCAGAAATCTTATCCAGCTTCTTGATCTTCTTGATGCTGGCGGCTTCAATCTGGCGCACCCGTTCCCGAGTCAACTTATGCAGTTTCCCGATTTTATCCAGAGTTTCGCCCTTGTCGCCATGCAAACCAAAACGACGGGATAAAATATCCCGTTCGCGGTCGAGGAGTTCCGAAAAAAGCGAATCGACGATACCGATGGCATCCAAACGAGTCAATTCTTCAGATTTCTTCTCGGTAATGATCTTTTCCAAAAAATTTTCCATATTGACGTTCAATTAGCCCGTTCTTTTAATTTATCCCCCCTAATTTATCACATTATTTTATATTAGTCAATCCTCGAGATGCTCGCCAAAGAAACCAATACTCTTTTAGAAGAAATTGCTCTAATGTTAAAGAAAAAATTAAAAAAAACGCCAGCCTGACCAAAATGGCTACTCGGTTGACAAAATTTTGTTTTGGCCAGTACTTGAGATAGATAAGGTGCTGATTCCTAAACGACCAAGCGCGGACTTGCCGACTTTTGTTTTTCCTGTCTCGAAGAATAGCTTTGAATCCTGGCCCAGAAGACGCGGCCGTACGGTCGTGAAAGATGACCGAGCCGATTACCGAGACACTCCTAAACCCCGCTAAAAAAAGACGATAAGCCAGGTCGCAGTCCTCCTTGTACATGAAGAATCTTTCATCAAAGTAGACGCGCTCATTTTCTCGCTCTGTAGTATAAGCTACTTTCTCAAGGGCGCTCATCCGATATAATCCGGCAGCACCACTAGGACCGATAATCCTGCCGGTCTCAAGATCGCTGCTGTCCTCTTCTCCTTGTCCTAGATCTGTGAAACGAAGCGCCGTTCCCAGGACCAACCCGAGGGAATCAACGACCGCGGTTTTCTCACCAGCGGCCCGATTCCAGCGGAGTATCTTCGGCGCGGCTGAAGCGGCCGCACCATCTTTATCCAGGGCGGATACCAGATGCGCTATCGAATCCGGTTCGAGTAGGGTGTCGGGATTGATGATCAGAAAATATTTTGCCCTACTGGCCGCCGCCCGACGGATCAAAATGTTGTACGCGCGACTGAAGCCGAGATTGACACCGGCTGCCTCATATCTGATCGGCCGACGCAGCAATCCGGACGGACTCAAGCCCCCACTTATCTCACCGAGGGCCCGCCGATTGGCGTCATTTCCCGCCACGCTGTTATCAAAGGCGAAGACCTCATAATCTTCCGGAGACAAAAAACCGAGGGCTGTTTCCAGGCTCGGTAAAAAATCCGCCAAGTATCGGGCGGTCGCTTCTTCATAGAGGATGAAACCGACGGCCAGCTTCATAGCTTTTAGATGATCATCTTATCGGCCATCTTTTCCCGGGCAAAGTTCTGAGCACGCAGCAGGCTATCAAAAGTTCCGGTATCGAGCCATTCACCACTCACAATAGCGACGGTCAGTTCTCCCTTGGCCAAGTACCAATTATTAATATCAGTTATTTCCAGCTCACCGCGGCTACTGGGCTTTATTTCCTTAGCGGCCTGCACCACGCGCCCATCATAGACATAGAGTCCGGTTACCGCGTAATCACTGATATAATCGGTCGGCTTCTCGACAATCGTTTCCGCCTTCCCCGCCGCATCAAACTTAACCACGCCAAAACGTTCCGGATCGCTGACCTGCTTAGCAAATATCTTGGCACCACTCTGAAAATTTTGGATCTCGGTCACCAGGTCGTCTTCAAAAATATTATCGCCCAGGATGAGGGTGACCGCTTCATTATCGATGAAATTCTCGCCAATCAGAAAGGCTTGAGCGATGCCTTCCGGCTTATCCTGGATCTCATAAGTAAATTTAACGCCGAATTGTCGCCCCGAACCCAGAAGATTGAGATAATCGCCGGCCCGTTCGGGAGCGACGATAATCAAGATCTCCTTGATGCCTGCTTTGATCAAGGTATTAAGCGGGTAATAGATCATCGGCCGGTTATAAATCGGCAGGAGTTGTTTGGATGTGATCTTAGTCAGCGGTTTGAGGCGCGTGCCCGAACCGCCAGAGAGGATTATGCCGCGCATATTTCTTCAATGATTATTTAAATAGTCTTTCAATGCTTCCTGCCAATTGCGCAGGCGCTTGGTCTTCGTATTTAGGAGCACCGAATATTTCGGCCGCCGCGCCGCCCGGAGCAGATTCTCGCTCCGGACTGCCCGGAGTACGACCGGTTTCTTCTTGATCTTAAATAAAGCCTGAGCGGCCGTATACCAAGTTACCGGGCCCTCATTAACCAGGTGATATATCCCAAAATGGGCGCCCGCCTCCAAGATGCGCCTGGTGGCGGCGGCTAAATCGGGGGTGTAGGTAAAACAGCTGAGTTCCTCATTAACAACGGTCAACTCTGCTTTATTCTGGGCCAAATCGAGCATTATGTCAAAAAAACTCGGCTTTGCCTGAGGACTGGATCCCCGCGGACCAAATAACTTGGAGGTCCGTATTAGATAATAATCCAGACCTTCCTCGGCGCGCCTGAGTACTTCCCGTTCGCCGCGGAATTTGCTCTCACCGTATTTATTGATGGGATTGGGCGTCTCCTCTTCGCTAAAAGCCTGTTTCTCAGAAGTACCATTAAAAACGTAGTCGGTGGAATAGTGGATCAGGATTGCTTTCTGTTCCCGGGCTAGATCAGCTAAAACGCCGGGCAAATCGCCATTTAGCCGGAGAGCCAGCGGTAGTTCCGCAGGAGTCTCGCATTTATCAACGGCGTTATAAGCGATAGCATTGATAATAACCGCTGGTTTCAGCTCCCGGACTTTGGCGGCCAGAAGAGGCCAGTCCAGAACATCAAGCTCTTCCCTGTCCCAAACGACCACTTCATTGTCATCAGACATGATCTTGACGAGCTGGGTACCCAGATTACCCCGGCCGCCGAGTATTAATATAAGCATGCTTTGAGTATAGCAGATTTCCTTTTTTTTGACAGTTTACCTCTTTTCCGGTAATGTAGTGCTAATTAAATTATCAATGTCGAACCTTAAAAAGGAGTTAACTCATGAATATCAAAGGCGTTAAATTTTCCAACTGCCTAGTTGCCTCAGGCGCTTTAAGTTTCTTTGGCAGCGGCTACTGGTATCACAATCTCTATCGTCTCACGATACCCGGCTTTGAAGAGACAGACAGCGTCAGTTTCGTGGCCAAGACGACCACCCTTAACCACCGATCCGGCAATTTACCGCTAAACAGGAATTCTCAGCCGCGAGAAATATTTCCCAAATGCATCAAAATATATCCTTTAAAAGGAGCGATGCTCAATTCGATCGATCTTAGCGGCCCGGGCGCCCTCAGCCTGTTTGCTACCGGCAACTGGCAAGAAGTTAATCGTCCGTTCATGCTCTCATTTGTGCCGCTAGAAACAAACCGAGAGCGCCGGCGGAAGGAAACTGAAGATTTCTGCGGTTTGCTAGTCGATAACCTACCGCAATTCCGTAGCCCCATCGGCTTACAGCTTAACCTTTCATGCCCTAAGACGGAACACAATCCGACCGCTCTCGTTGATGAGGCCTTACAGTTACTGACAATCGTCGGTTCGCTCGGGATTCCGATCGACCTCAAGGTTAATACCTCAATCAAGACTGAAGTGGCGCTCGCCATCCAAAAGAGCGGTCTCTGTGATGTCCTTACCATCTCAAACACCATCCCCTATGGGACTCCCGGAGTAAATTGGCCAAAAGTCACCGGTCGAAAAGATTCGCCTCTAGCCGATCTAGGCGGCGGCGAACTCTCCGGCCGGCCGATACTACCGCTCGTACTGCAGCGCATCCGCGAACTCAGACGAGCCGGACTAAACATGCTCATAAAAGGCGGCGGCGGAATATTCTCTGCCTCGGACGTCAGGCGTTACTCGTTAGCCGGAGCCAACGCCGTGGAGATTGCGAGCGTGATTACCCTCAGGCCGTGGCGGATAAAATCAATTATCCAAAAGGCTAGAGAAATATTTTAATCCCGACAGAAAAAACTCACTCTAGCACCTGATTAATCAGGTGCTTTTTATTTGACAAAACCTGCCAGTTACAGTAAATTGGAGCTACTTATCTGTTGTTTAACAACTTATTTTTAGTCCCTAACTTGTTGTCTGACAACGAATTTCTTAAATAACCTTAACCTTAAACTATCTAGAAGGAGCTGAGATGAAAAGAGTAATAATCCTGCCGCTTGACGGCTATA
>CAZLGE010000002.1:30753-35370 GCA_964559375.1 uncultured Gammaproteobacteria bacterium
ACGGATATCTCTAAAGAAGAATGCCAGGCGCGTTATGGAATGTCCCCGGAAGTGAAGATCTATAATGATCTACAAAATATCAGGAACATTTATGAAACGAAGGTAAATATCCTGGAAGGAGATAATATCGAACCATTCGATCTGATTGTCTGTTCCGCCCATGAACTGGAATTCCTGCAAAAAACCCTACCCCCGACTTACCACTATATTGTACCGGGTATAAGGGATGAATGGATGCGCAAGGTTAATGAGCATCAGAAGCGCATCGTCGGCGTATTAATGGCCCTGGAAATGGGCGCCACTTATGTGGTGATGGGCGCGCAACTGACCAAGGGTAACCCGGAACGCACCGTCACAGCTGAAATGAGCCGCCTCCTGACAAAAGAACAGATAGAAATATTTTTTACCGTCCCGACCGCCCTGGATGTACTCAAAAAGTGCGAAGGCTACTATAAGAGCCCTCAGGATGCCGACGGCAAATTCACCGGACCGCTCGTGGCCTACGCCGGTACCTACATTCCGGACGGCTCAACAGACGGCAGTACAAAAAACTTTGTCGGTTACGAGTACTTCAATGTCAGCCAGGCCGAACAGGATCCGGACGCCCGTTTATATCTGTCTTTCCTGATAAAACAGGAGTTAGATAATTCCAACTCTCTTAATCCAGACGTCGTTATCGGCGCTCCTATGGGCGGCGTCCTGCTAGCCGGAGACATCAGCCGAGACTTGGAATGTCGCGGCATCTTTGCCGAAAAAAAAGTAACCTCTGTCGCGCAACCTTCGGCCGGTCAAAAAGAGAAAAGTGAATTAGTTATCGAACGCCACATAATATACCCGGGCGATAAAGTCATGATTGTCGAGGATGTGTGTAACAATTTTTCAACTACCGAAAAATTGCGAGCGCTCATCGAATCTTGCGGCGGACAATTGACCGGGATACTGTGCGCCTTTAACCGTTCCGGTAAAACCGACTGGCAAGGTATACCAGTTATTAGCGCGCAGGAAATACCGACCCAACAGTTCAAACAGGAAGATCCGCAGGTAGCAGAGCTGGTGGCGGCCGGAAAAGTGATCTGGAAGCCAAAAAATGAATGGGATAAATTACTGCAAGCAATGGATCAGATTAATGAGATGGCTACTGGGCAACGATTATCGGTTCACTAAAAATGATAAGGTCGCTCTAACAAAGCGACCTTTTTTAATACCAAACCTTATTTTTCAGACGTCTCGTGCCCCTAAGATTCAACTATCTTGCCACTCTTCATCTTGGCGTACCATGAGCTCGGACGCTCGTTCCGGCTCGGCCATGATCTCCTTGACGATCTTTTCCATCCGCATGCCTTGTGAGCCTTTAACGAGAACAATATCGCCGGCTTTCAGACGGTTCTGAATAAAGCGTCCAGCTTCTTCCGCCCGATCAAAATAGAAAAGACATTCGTCGCCCATGCCCTTTTCGGAAGCGCTGCGCATGATATCGCGCGCCCGTTCCCCCACGGCGATCAGGCAGCTAAGTCCAGAGTCAGCGGCTTTAGCGCCGACCAGACGATGCCCTTCTTCGGTATACGAGCCCAGTTCGAGCATGTCGCCAAGTACCGCGTACTTAGCGGTCGAATTTTCCACCTTAATCCGACCCAGAATATCAAGGGCGGATAAGGCCGCTTCCGGCGAAGAATTATACGTATCATCGATGATGAAAGTATGTTTCACACCTGGCAGTATGTTCATCCGGCCTGGCGGCAGGCTGAAGTCGCTAAGCCGCTTGGCGATCTCAACCAGATTCAGATCAAAATATAAGCCGACAGCGGCCGCGGCCAAAGCGGCATATAAGGCACTCTCGGTCATGACATTCTTCATAAATACCGGAACGATCGAGCCTCTATTGTTCAGTTTAAAATTGACGCCGGCCAGATCATAACTTCCCCGCGTAAAATTGAAGGTGATATCCTGCGCTTGAAGGTCCGCTCCCTCCTTAAGACCATAAGTGATCACGAGCGCTTTCGAGGCGTCCGCCATCTCGCGCGTATATTCGTTGTCATAATTCAATACCGCTAGTCCATGCTTATCGACATTATCAATCAGGACCTGTTTCTCTTTCTTGATATTAGCGCACGAACCGAAATATTCCAGGTGCGAATAGCTGACCGAGGTTACGAGACTAACAGTCGGCGGCGCAATCGCCGTCAAGTATTTTAAATCACCGGAACGATCGACGCCCATTTCCAATACCAAGACGCGAGGATAATCTTTATTCTTAATCAGGAGCAACCATAAACCTTTCCCCAGTACCTTCAGCCAGCGGCTCAGACGACGATTACCAGACGGGGCACCAATAATCGAAAGCGGAACCCCAATCTCGCTGTTATAATTCTTCGGGCTCATCCGCACCGGCATCTTGCCCTGCAGGATGAAATAAATGGCCTCTTTGGCACTAGTCTTACCCATTGAGCCAGTGATAGCGATAATGACCGGCTGATATTTTTTCAGGATGAGCCGCGCCAAAGTTTTAAGTTTAAATTTTAGGATACTCTTCATATCTAGCGAGTTTTTGGAACTTGATAATACTTAAGCATATAATCAGCAATCTCCTGCCAGAGAGGGACGGCCGAACCCTCAGCATATTGTACGTCCCGCGGCGCGTCTATCTTCGTGAGCATCACGAAGGCCGGCTTGTCGATCGGCGCGATACCGATGAAGGTGTGGACGTATCGGTCGCTGCTGTAAACTCCATCTTCCGCTACCTGGGCCGTGCCAGTCTTACCGCCGAGATAATAACCAGAGATAGCCGCCCGCTTGGAGTGACCTTTCTCTACAACGTTAACCAGCATGGCCGCGACTGTCGCCGCGCTTTTCGGGCTGATCACTTGCCGCACCGGCTGCGGCTGAGTTTCCTCCCGCTTGTCGCCGCGAATGATCGCCTTCACGATATAAGGCTTCATGAGTATGCCGCCATTAGCGATCGCCTGATAAGGCATGATCATCTGGAGCGGTGTCACCGCAATACCTTGTCCAAAGGAGGCCGTCGCGGCGTCGATGTCTTTAACCTTGTTCACGAGCAGGTTGGCGATATTTCCTGAGCTTTCGCCGCCTAGCTCGATGCCGGTCTTCTCTCCGAATCCGTAATCTTTGACGTATTCCGAAAATATTTTCGGCCCCACCTGAGTCATGACGAAGATGGCTCCTGTATTTAAGGAGTTATCGAGAACGGCGCTCATATCAACGACACCGTGCGGCCCGTGCGAAGAAAAATCGGAATTCTTAATCGGCTTAGGCCAACCCTTGATCATAATTTGCCCCTCGTCCTTATAAGTGGTCGTCGGTGAAACCTTGCCTTGGTCGATGGCAATAGACATGGTCACGGTCTTAAACACCGAACCCGGTTCATACTGATAAAGTAAGGCGGGATTATTATAAACGCTTATATCCTTTACGCCCTTATAATCATTAGGGTTAAAATCGGGTACTGAGCACATAGCGATGACCGCGCCGGTCTCCGGATTAAGAGCGATAACCGAACCGCCGCTCGCTCCGTGCTTACTGACGCTCTCGCGCAATTTCTGGCAGGCAAAAAATTGAACATTGCGATCAATCGTCAAAACGATATCAGCGCCTTTTACGGGCTTTACGTATTCACGATCGTTAACGATCAAAACGTCGCTCTGTCCGCCCTTTTCCGATTTAAGAGAACCGTACTGGCCGAACAGCTCATCATTAAAAAATTCTTCCAGTCCGTAACGGCCCTCTCCGTCGCCGTCGACATAACTGACGAAGCCGAGCAGATGGGAGCCGATCTCATTCTCGGGGTAATAGCGTCGATTGGCGATATCGAATCCAAGACCAGGAATCTGCAGCACTGTACCGGCTAGTTTTTCATCGGGATAGTCCTTCTTGAACATGACCTGAAAATTCTTTATCTCCAAATCACTCACCGCTAACGACTGCGGACTCGATGTCCCCAACCAGGCATACAATTTAAGCAGGCCGTCCATATCTAGCAAACGATTCTCAAGCGGTTCATATGGATCACCAGGCTTATCCACCCTCTTCAAGTAGCCCGAAATAATCTCCTCGCGGGTACTGGTTGCGATCTCAACCGGCAAAGGATCGAGAAGCGGCGTGCCGCTCGCTCGGACGACTCTAGCCGCGGCCGCCCTTAGCTCTTCCTCCAGGCGAGGACGATCGAAATAGTCATATAGCCTTTCCGCCAACTCTTTCGGCGCTATGATATCTTTGGGGATGGCGTAGAGCGAGGCGAAGCTCTTATTAGTCGCGACCGGATAGAGGCGCTCCTGACCGCCAATCGTTTCTGTAAAATAAATCAAGCCGCGTTCCGGCTTGAGTTTGTTAGCGACCTGCTGCTGACCAGCAGCCAGCGCTGAATACAAATCGAATTCCCGGACCTGCAGGCTGAAAAGTTTAAACAGCAAGGCGCCGCTGAATAAAAAAACGAGCGCCGCCACGAGTCGCCAGCGGTGCACGCTTATCTTGCTTGGTTGTGGTCGTATATCACGTTTCCACATAGATCTTGGCTAGCCCGGCAAATCTTTATTTCCGCGCGACGGCCGTAGCCGGCACGACCAGATATTCTACCTCACCGACCGCCACCATATTCAGGTTCTT
>CAZLGE010000002.1:35470-44171 GCA_964559375.1 uncultured Gammaproteobacteria bacterium
TAGCCGGCACGACCAGATATTCTACCTCACCGACCGCCACCATATTCAGGTTCTTAGTCCGGGCAGCCAAAGTTTGGTAAGACCGGACGCGATTCACTTCTTCTTCCTTGGCCAGCTTCTCGCTCGCCAGGAAAGCCGACTCCGATTTCAGATCCCTGATGACAAAACCGAGGACCGTCAGGCTGCTGATGTTCACCAGATAAAATATTCCTAGACCGATCACGGCAGCGAACAATCCAAAGTTGAGATATTTCAGATTCAGGCTCCTGGCCTGAGCCGGCGCACCCGAGGGCGGACCGTAACTGTTTATGACTGGGGTCATAGGCGTCTTCATTACTTTACTCTTTTTGAAAATTATCAAGTTTTAAGGCGGCGCGGAGTTTGGCGCTCCGGGCCCGGGGGTTGGTGGCTGTTTCGGATTCCGTCGGAACCAGCGGCCGCTTCGTCAGGATCTGTAAATGAGAATCACCCTTCAAGAATCTTTTCACGATCCGATCTTCACCGCTGTGGAAGGAGACCACTACCAGCCGCCCGCGGGGAGCCAGCAGCTTCGTGGCGGCGGGCAGGACTTGAGACAGTATCTCCAGTTCCCCGTTCGTTTCCATGCGGAGCGCTTGGAAAACTTTCGTGGCGGGGTGGATGCGGGAACCGGCGCGGACCGGAAGCACTTCTTCGATCACGCCCACCAGGTCGCTGGTCGTCGCTAATCTCTTCTTCCGCCGCGCTTCCACAATAGCGCTAGCCAGCCGTCCGGCGCGGCGCTCCTCGCCCAGTTCCCTAAATATCCGGGCCAGCTCACCGTGCGGATAACGATTCACGATATCAGTGGTACGCCGAAGCGGTTCCGGACCGAAGGCCATATCGAGCGGCCGGTCTCCTTTGAAGGAGAAGCCACGCGTCTCATCATCAAGCTGAGCCGATGAGAGCCCGAGATCGAAAACGATCCCGTCAAAGCCTCGACCGTCAATCTGTCCAGTAGCGGCCAGGTCGGTAACAATCGTCTTTAAATTTTTAAAATTATCCCTGACTAATATTATATTCTCCAACTTCCGTAAACTTATTTCCTCGCGGGCATGAGTGATAGCCAATTCATCCTGATCGATCCCGATAATCTTCCCTGTCCGACCCGCCACTTGGGCAAGAGCGATGGTATAACCCGCTCCGCCAACCGTACAATCGATATATCGTCCACCAGCCCGGGGTTCCAGATGATGGATGACTTCAGCCAGCATAACCGGAACGTGCCGATATTCCATATCAGATTCCCAAGCTTCCTAACTCCTCGGCGATAGCGTTAGAATTCTTCTCCGCCTCACCCTTATATTTGTTCCAGGCCGCCTCGTCCCAAATCTCCAGATGATTATACAATCCGGCGACGATAATCTTTTTCTTCAGGCTGGCGAACTGGCGCAGGTATTCCGGCAAAGTGATGCGTCCCTGATTATCAAACTCTAAATCCATCGCGCCGGCCAGCATATGACGGCTGAAGGCGCGCGCTTTAGACTGACCGAGCGGCAGAGCAGCAAACTTAGCCGCGATCCCTTTAAATTGTTCCGGCGAATATAAAAACAAGCAGTTGTCCAAACCCTTGGTAACGACTGCTCCTTTCTTGAGGATGGCGCGAAACTTAACCGGTATGGCCAAGCGTCCTTTGTCATCCAGTATGTGGTTGTATTCACCGATAAACATTTTTTTGGTGTGTGGGGTAGTGATGAAGACAAGCATCTATTCACCACTGCCCCCCACAATTCACCATACGAGTTTAATTATACACCACCACTCCCCCCTCGTCAACATTCATATTTTGTTAAAGATCAGCGCAAAAAAATAAAAAAAGCGGCTTGTCCACAAGACGCTTGTATAAGTCCGCAATATTTTGACAGAATATACCAAAAGTTATCAACAACTATTCCCCAGTCGCTTTCAGACGCGAAGCGAGAATTTTTGACCTCGGCCAATCTCCGGCGGCCGGTCATACGCGGGTACGGCTAAGCTGTAGCGACCGAATTTCTTAAGTCCGCGCGAATCTTTTTTCCCGGCTTGGTCCTCCGCCTCTACGGGAATACCGAGCGAATAAGCGAGCGCGTTAGCCGTGATGACGCCGATACGCAGTGAGGTAAAGCTCCCGCCATGATTAACCACCACTATCTTCCTGAGCGCGGATAATCTTATCTTCTGCGCAGCAAGCAGAGCGGCGATGGACGGCAAAAGTTTCTCGCCTTGTCGACGAGGCGCTTTAATCTTCTTTTGCGCGACAACCCTCTTCCCCTCCCTAAGGGCTAAAATTATCTCTTCGGGTGAAGCGGTGTTGATATATAAAATCATAAAGGTTCAATCGGCTTTACGGATCGTGTAATCATCCCGACTGTCCTTCATCTGATAACCGGCGCTTTCAATCTCGACGCGGAGACGATCCGCTTCATCCCAATCGCCGGCGCTCCGCGCCTCTTGGCGCTTCGTGATCATCTCCCGCACTGTGGCCGGAAGTTCCTGGAGAGTGAGTTCCTTATTGATAAAATCTACAGCAGCGGACAAATTGAGGCCGAGGACGCGGTTGAAATCTAAAACGGTGGCCAGACGGTCAGCCGCTTTCAGATGAGACTTGAGAACGGACATCGTGACCGCGAGCGCCTGCGGCATGTTGAGATCATCGTTTACGGCGTTTAGAAATTTTTCCTTATAAACGGGATCAATCAGACCGCCGTCTTCAGCCGCGAGCACCCCTACTTGAGAGAGGAGGCTGTGATATCCGGCCTGAGCCTGTTTCATCGCTTCCTCGCTGTATTCCATGGGCTTGCGATAATGGGTCTGAAGAGTGGCAAAGCGGAAAGCCAACGGGTTCAAGCCTTTCTTCACCAGAGCATTGTCGAGAGTCAGAAAATTTTCGGCGCTTTTAGCCATCTTCTTGCCGCCCGCGATGTTGAGGAAAGCCCCGTGCAACCAATAATTAAAAAATTTCCGTCCCGTGGCCGCTTCGGATTGGGCGATCTCATTAGTGTGATGGACACTTATATGATCAATGCCGCCACAGTGGATATCGAGCTGACTGCCAAGATACTTGAGACTCATCGCCGAGCACTCAATGTGCCAGCCGGGAAAACCGATGCCCCAGGGGGACGGCCACTCCATCTGGCGCTTGGCTCCATCCGGAGAAAACTTCCACAGTGCGAAGTCAGTCGGATTCTTTTTCTCCTCATTCTTCTCCACACGCGCCCCTTCCTTTAAGGCAGCCAGCGGCAGATGGCTCAGCTTGTTATAGGCTTCAAGCCGGGCGGTATCGAAATAGATGCCATCAGTGGTCCGGTAGGTGTAGCCCTTAGTTTCAAGCGTACGAATCATGGCAATCTGTTCAGGAATATTGTCGGTCGCCTTGCACCAGATATCCGGCTCCTGGATATTAAGAGTTTTCAGGTCGCGGCGCCACGAAACGGTATAAAACTCAGCAATCTCCCAGGCACTCTTCCCTTCCCGCGTCGCCCCTTTTTCCATCTTGTCTTCTCCCATGTCCATGTCGCCGGTCAAATGACCGACATCAGTGATATTCATGACATGTTTAACGCGGTAACCGTTATACTCCAAGACCCGTTTCAAAAAATCTTCAAAAAGATAAGTACGCAAATTGCCAATATGGGCAAAATTATAAACTGTCGGTCCGCAAGTATAGAGCCCGACTTCCCCGGGGATAATCGGCTGGAAATCTTCCTTATGGCGCGTCAGCGTATTAAATAGTGACAGGGTCCGCATATTGTTCAGTCTTTACATGGTTAAGCATCTTCTTGAGCGACGGTCCGAAATTATCGAGATTATCTTGGAGGGCGCGCGGTAAGTCGGCTTGGAGCCGATACTGACCGAACTGCTGATCGAGCGAATTAACAAGCTTGTCGAAGGTAGTTTGCGCCCCGTCCGTCAGAGCTGGAGTTGGGGATTCGAGACACTTAAGCAGTTCATCGAGCTCTTGCTTACTAAGGGAGAAAAAGAAAAGCGGAATATGACGTAAGGTTTTCCTCTCTAGGCGACCGTCGCGCGAAGCAAGACCGTATTTGATGGTCGCGCCGCCGCTGGCCATATGGTCAGCCAAGATTTTTTCCTTGGCGCGTCCACCGTCATCACCGATGTGACCAAGGACGTCATCCAAACCGCAGATGACCGCTCCACTGTGCTTATCGATGATCAGCTGGTCGGCGCCGTTCTTATAATCGTCATAAGTAGAAGCGCGCACCACGATAAAATCGTCCCCCAAGAGTCGGTCGAACAAGACAGTCAGAGCCATCTCGGCTATTTGCGGCGCGCTCCTGTGACGATCCGCTCGCCACGTTTCCCGATCCTTACGCTTTTCGCCGGCCCAAAGAGTCTCCTTCTCATCGATTACAAGCTGGTCGTCGACTGAGGAAACACCAACCATCTCAATCTGACCGGACTCAGTAAAGAAGCCACCATATTCAGCGCTCAGCCGGGAGGACATTGCCGCCAATCTTTCTTCAAGAAGCGGAAGATAACTTTCCGGACGCCGTTCCTTTTTCTTGTCAAAACGGCGGGAAGGCAGGTTGTCGAGATCGATCTTTCCACCGGCTTTAAGGCCGGGCAGGTACTCAATATTTGGCATAAAATTATGAATCTTCAAATTCGTCTGACGGCTTCTTATGCCGCGGCGGCTTGAGTTTACGGCTCACGTGTATCCGTTCTCGGACCGCGCCCGCTTTCTTTTTCTCCCAGGCGGCCCGTGATAAAACCCGGATCACGGTCCGATCAAGGTCTTTTTTCTCAAGTCGGCCAGAAACGATTTTACGTTTAAGCTTGCGCATAACCGCCGCTTATTAATTATTAAAACCGCTTCCTCGGGCCGGCTTGGATAATACCCCTAAATCGGCCAGCCTCTGCCTATTTATCTGTATTTTAGCATATTTTTCCGAATTAGACTACCGAAAAAACTAGCCAAGATTGGGAAAAAATAACCGGACGGCCGAGGGCCGTCCGGCTGCTAAGCCATTTAGCGACTAATGAATCATTCGACGCTGAGAACGCCGGTCTACCCCAGCTGACGACGGCCACCGTTACTGATGCTGCAATAGAATCCGAAAGAGCCAGTCTTATCGGCCACGAAATATGTAAAAGGCTAATAAATTAGGTGGTCGTTAAAAAACGGATTTCCAACTCTTTAGACGAAATTATTGAGGAAATCAAGTATTGGGCGGAGTTTTTGGACAAGTAAAATTTTTATTCCACCTGAAATTTTACTTGGTTCGTTTCTTCTAGAATTTCGATGGTTGCTTTTACTGAAGGGTTACTAGTATTTTTTAAGAATAAATTATTTTGATATCTTTGTTGAAGAGGCGATAGGAATTCGTCTCCCCAGGAAGGAGAAAAAGTTGTAACGTCTAAAAAATCAATAATAATTTTTTCAGTATTTTTTTTCGGAAGTTGAGAAGACAGGGCGGCTAAAGCTTCTTTCCCAAGTTGTCGAGAAATTAATAAGTTGCCAAATTTTTTTAATTCAATAAGCATATTTTTAAAAATTAATTAAAGCCAAACATCCTCTGGGGGAAATGTCAGCTTGTTCGATTTTTAGATTAATCGTTTTATCATCTAAAATAATAAAGGCATTTCCAGATTGGAAATATAATTTTAATGATATATCCTTTTTAATATTTATTAATACTTTTTTGACATATTTCAATCCATTTCCCCTGTTCTCCGGAGCTCGACCAGAGATTTTTTCTGTAAATGCCGTCAGGAGAGCCTCGCTATCATTTGTTAAAGTTGGGCGCACCCTTTTAAGGGTGGTGAGAATGCCCTGGCCCCTATCTGCTAAAACAATTTGTCCCTTGTTTAAGTCATAGGCGAAAAAGATACCTCTAATATCAGGCCACGAACCTAGGTTATGATCAAAGGAGTTACTGCCAATTTCTCCAACCACCGAACTGATAAAAGAAAAATCTTTTTCGAGTTCAGGAATTTTTTGCATGGCCATTTCTAAACGGCTGAGTCTAGTTTGAAAAGTGGGGCTGTCAGCACAAAAAAATTGGCTATCTGGTTCAATGGCCGTTGGATTTGAAATCCATTCTTCAGCCAAAGAGAAAATGTCGCTCGTTATTAGTTGAATATCGGAAAACTTATAATAGCGATAGCCCCTAGGATTAACCCGGATAGCTTTAAGTCGGCCAGACTCGTCCCAACGTCTTAAGGTTTGTATAGAAACATTAAGTATTTTAGAGGCTTCATTAATTTTTATTAATTTATCACGGTCATTTATCATAAATATATACAAATATTATAAAACTATACAAATCTATACATTTTTATATTAATATATACATTATAGCTCAAATCGTAGAGATGTCAATATAGCAAACAAAACTCCATATTTTCTGGAGTTTTGTTAGCTAGTGGTCGTTAGTGGATTCGAACCACTGACCTCCGCGATGTGAACGCGGCGCTCTAACCAGCTGAGCCAAACGACCTCGATACGAGCTATCTAATAAGGATAAATTATTCCCCTCCTCAGGTCAAGAAGAAAAAAACCATAAAAAACCCTGCTCATAAATATAGCAGGGCTGTCGAGACGGTAAAAAATACCAAACATCAAACTTCGACTTCCACCGGCAAGAACACGTCTTTACACCAATGGATTAGTTCGACTCCGCCCAAACCTTTGGGCAACTTTAAGACCTCCCGAAAGAACTTGCAGATTGAGCGACGTTCCCACTCATCGGTAAACGACAGGACGGTCCGCAGACTGAAAGACCGGAAATCCTCTTCTTTGCCGACAAAGGTCTTAAGCGTCTCCTGCTTGCATTTTTCCGAGTCACAACAGGTGCGCCGGAAGCAGGGGCTAAAATTATTCAAATCAGGGAGCAAGAAATAAGAAACCTCGTTACTATGACAGACCGGGCAATAGAGCGCTGTCCGAGGGTGGTCGGTGGCATCAAGGAGGGCGGCGATCTCTTTTTGAAACTGATTCAGCTTAGTGAAGCGCGAAATCGCTTCCGGTTCATTAATCAGGACAGACAAGAGATACCTTCCGCCGTATGGGCCAAATTGTTTGGTCATCGGAATAGTGATATAAAACATAGCCGTCGCTTGTTGATCAGGCATAATACACCTCCAATAAATTTGATGATAGTTAATTAAGTTAATGTACGAAAGGGTGCCCGGGGGGGGACTCGGACCCCCATGGGATTTCTCCCACAGCGCCCTGAACGCTGCGTGTCTACCAGTTTCACCACCCGGGCCGGATTGTTACGAAATATAGTTTGCCACAGACAAAAAGATTTGTAAACAGGATGCCAGGAGCTTTTTATGGTATAATCTGGGCATGCTGGATCTCAAGACGGAAAAAATGTATTTCGACCGCGGCTATAAGCTAATCGGCGGAGTAGACGAAGCTGGCCGCGGCCCGCTCGCTGGTCCGGTCGTGGCCGCCTGCGTGGTCATCGGGCCGGATTTCCGCCTAGATCATGACGATCTAGAGCTAGTTAATGATTCTAAAGTTTTGAGCGCCAAGAAGCGGGAAAAGTTATTCAGCCTGATCCGCTCGAAGGTCTTGGCCGTAGAGATCGGTGTCGTCGATAACCTAATAATCGACAAGATAAACATCCTCCAAGCCAGTTTCCTGGCCATGCGCCAGGCGATTAGACGGCTGCCAGTAGTTCCCGATTACATCCTCCTCGACGGGAAATTCCGGATTCCTCGGCTGACGACGCCGCAGACCGCAATCATCGGGGGCGATGCCAAGGTCTGGACGGTGGCGGCCGCTTCGATCATCGCTAAGGTGAGTCGCGACTGGCTCATGCAAGAAATGGACAAGAAGTTCCCTGTCTACGGCTTCGCTAAGCATAAGGGCTACGGCACGAAACAACACCTGGCCAGCTTGCTGGCTAACGGCCCCTGTCCCCTGCACCGACGGAGTTTCGCGCCGCTCAGAGACAAATAAAACCAAAAGACCCGGCGTCCCGGGTCTTTTTGGTTTATCTGCTTAACTTTATTACTTGAGAGTTCCGACGCCGATCATCCGGGCGTTGGCATTGGTGATTCCCAAGCCAAGATTCCGCATGACCGCGAAGGCGTCAGCCGGACGACCAAGATAGTGCATCTTGCGATCGACCGGGTTCACGTAATAGGCTTCGCCTTTCGCCCCGACGCGTAGGAGTATCCTACCGGCTAAACGAGACGGAACGCCGTTCTTCACGAAGCTGTTGTAGTTAGCTTCTGAGACGCCCAGTCCCATCTGGCGCATCGCCGCGAAGGCGTCCGCCGGACGACCGAGATAATACTTCAAGCCGTCAACCGGGTTAACATACCACGCCTCACCGTGCAGCTGGACCTGCAGTAGTATCCTGCCCTTCAGCCGATTGGTAAGCGCCGCATCAGCTTTAGTCACCAAGGATTTCTCCAGGCTGACAAAGGCCGAACTGTCACCGCTCTCTCCAGGTGTGGAGGGACCGGGGATGTTGTCGGAACCGGTCGGGCAAGCCCGCCGAGCCGAGTTATACTGTTCCGCGGTCACGGAGCAATTCTCCGGATTACGGGTCACAATATTACGATACTGGTAACCGCCGAAACAAGTTGCGGCATAGTCGCCGTAGGTTACACTCTGGCAAGTCGAAGGGGTAATCCCCCCGCCGCCGCTACCGCCGCCACTTCCGCCACCGCCGTCAGTCGAGACGTAAGAAGCAAAGTATGAAGCACGGCAAGTGTAGATAGT
>CAZLGE010000002.1:44181-50178 GCA_964559375.1 uncultured Gammaproteobacteria bacterium
GGTCGAAGCGGTGGTGAAGCCGGTCGTGGTCCAGGTCGTGCCGCCATCGGCACTTCGGGCAAGCGACATCGTTACTCCATTATTACCGGTACCCACCGGGATGCGGAGGGTGATCGGCGCACTGAAGTACAGCGTGATGCCACTGAGACCGAATTCCATCGCTCCCTTGAGAGAAGCGGTCGAAGAAATCGTCGAAGCGGTCACACCGGACGACTGGTCGGAGGTCGTAAGAGCCGTGGCGTCAAAAGCAGTGCCATCGCTTTTAGTAATCACAGTACCGCTCGGAATCAGGGTCTGAATAGTACCCAGTCCGGTGGTCGCCGTGAAATTGATATTATCAGCCGCGGTCAAAGACGTAGCTGCGGTCGGACTACCAGCTACGGTAAACAGGGTCGGTACGGCCGCCGCCATGTTGGCCGCCGGCACGTTCTGATAACTCGTATCACCGATAGTAGTCGTGGCATCGCTGGCGCGATAACCATAGCCGTGGCCATAGCCATACTCGTCAGTCGCGGAGGAGCTGAAGTCGGTCTTGTAACCGTAAAGCGTCCCGCCGTCGAATCCATAACCATACCCGTAACCGTAACCGTAACCGTAACCCCAGCCGGAATCACCGGTCTGGCGCATGAACTGCGCGTAGATATTCGGACCAAAAATAAAAGCGAAAGCGCCGACGACCAAAAAGCCGAGGATCGCTCCCGCTAATTTTTTCTCCGAAAAGAAAAAGGATCTTAATTTATTCATTTTTTTTGATTATCCGAAATGATTACAAAATTACGTAGTTTTTATAATCATTCCTAAAATTTAAGAACAATTTTTTATTCGACCTTTATATCAATATTATACTCTCTTCATAATAAGTTGACAACAACCCTGAAAATGGCCTCCTGTGGAAAACAAATAAACTGGGAAAAAACAATAAAGGACCAGCCGAGCTGGCCCTAAAGAAGTAAAAACCCTGTCTGGTTTGGCGAGAACCACTCAATCCGGCTGGTGCCGAGCCTGGTCCTGGCGCAGCTCGCGCATCTGAGTTGCCACCGTAATAACTAAGAAATAAAAGGCGTAGACAGCAGCGCTTTCAGCCAAACTGGGGCGATCTAAAAAGAGCAGGAGCGGACAAGTTGCCAGATAAATGAGAGCCGCGCCGGCGGACAAGCGGCTGTCAAAAATATAGAGAATCGACAGGGCCGCATAGAAAATCGTGAGTAACTCCCAAGAATTAACCTCCTGCCAGATTGCCATTATTAATACAGAGGCAACGACTAAAATCTTTAACCAGCCGCGCCAGGTTATCTCCCTCAAACGATTAAAGATCGAGAAAGTAATCCGGAGGCCTAGCTGACCGATTGCCGCTCCAAATTTTAACACAAAAGACAGCAAGCTTCTTATAATATCATTTAGGCGGTTAACTAAGCGGCGGTCGGAACTCAAATCTGGTTTCCGAAAATAAATATTTATTTTCGGTAAAGTAAATTTTAATCGGAATGTAGTCAGAAAAACAACGGTAAAGAAGACAAACCATCCGTGGAAGCCGGGCCAATAAAAGAAGCCGCGCCAGGTTTTTGAAAAGGAGGCGATTAGCAGGCATAAAATATAAAAGCCCAGGAAGTAGGGATAGAAATCTCTGATCCGGCCTTTCAGCTCGTCCCAAAGAGCCGACCAACTTATCTCGCCTTTTTTCAAATCCTTTTTCATAATAATTCTGTCTTTATCGGGCTAAGCTCGTGGCCGCTTGTAATCTTCAATCCTTTTTTAGTCCGACGATACTCAAACAACAATAGGACGACGAGGGCTATATCGGAAAAACCGAATGTAATGATCAGCGTCCAAATAACTTGCCAGAAATCAGCGTGCCAAAAAACAAGAAATACTATTTCAATAACGGCGGCTCCCGACAAAACTACCAGGCCGCGACGGCGGGACAGAGCCAAAAAAAATTGCGAGAGGACATTTAAAAGTGTAAGAAGCAGCATCGCTAAGGCAAATAGCGGGAGATATGGAGTAATAACCAAATACTTCACGCCCACCACTAAACGAATAACAAAGGCAGGAAAAAAAGCGATAACTAGGTAGGCCGGTATCGTAAGTAGAGACATCAAACCTAAGGACTTTAAAAGCACTGAGAAACGACGTGTAGTGGTGTCTGCACGAAGACCGGCAACTACCGGGAACATGATGATAGAAATCGAGCCGCCGACAAAATAAATGATGCGTCCAATAGTCAGGAGGGCGCCGTAAAAGCCAGCCTCGTCCGGAGAAAAGTTGGACTTAATAAACAACATGTCAAAATTATAAAAAAAATGCGCCAAACCCATGAACCATAAGACCAGAAGAGCATAGCGTCCCAAGGTGTGCCATGGATACTTCATCTTATCTGGCTCTTCGGATAAATGCAGGCGGTGGACAGCCCAAAAACTCAAAATAAGGCTGACAACACTTGTCAGTCCTAGAGCCCAGGCCGCCCCGTCAATCCCCATCTGCATATAAACCACCAATAATACTATAAGCAGCACGCGGCTGAGCGGCTCGCATAGACTCAGGAACGCGAGAGAGAAAAAATGTTGTAAGCTAGACAAGACGCTCCGGTTAACAATCAAAGGAAAATTATAAAGTAATCCGATCGAAGATATAAGTAGAATTCCGACTCGACTGATGTTAAATAGGTCATGGAGGGGACCGGAAAAAAACAAGACCAGGAGAAATAAAGCTAAACCAATAAGTGACAGATTACGGGCAGCCTTGCGCCGTAGCCCCGGAATCATTGCCGCCTGCTCGACCGCCAGCGCGGAAATTTCCTTCGTGAGAGTTGTATAGACGACTGCGCCAGCAATACCTAAAACAGTTATGAACGACAGGAGAGCTTGAAAATCTCCGTAAGCGGCCACTGAAAGCTGACGCGTCAAGATTGGATGAACTAAATAATTAAGGACGGATCCAAAAAAGCCCGCACCAGTCAAAAAAAAGGTTCCGCGTACGAATCTGTCAGACCAAAGTTGTTTAATTTTTGATCTCATATATTATCAGACTGGTGGTTTCCTTAATTATCTCCAAATACGACTGGCGGTTGAGCCAAAGATAAGCGGTAAAATCTACCTCTTTGGCTAAAATGATGTAGCGAAGAGGCTTCCCGCCCACGCCAGGGGGCCCTTCTCGTCCCTTCGTTCTTATCCAATCCGTGATAATGGCCCCATCCGGATTTAAACTATTACCATATATTCCTGCCCACTCCATATTTGTTCCCGAAAGAGTCGGGCAGGTAAAAAAATATTGTGCCGGGTTGGCCATAACTTTACCGGACCAGAAAAAATTCATGTACAAATGCCACGGCAAGAAAAGAATACGATCCGAACAGCCGTATGAATCAACAGCACGGTTAACTAAAGATTCATCTGCCTCAACCCAATCGGCGGGGTATGGAGTCGGCCTAATCTGTCCCCCAAAGCCCCAGATAAGAAGAGGTGCCTGCATGACAACAATAGAACCGATGATAATCCCCGCCAGCCAGCGCATATTTTCCGCTGATTTCAGAGACGTCCAACGGGCTGCCGCCAACGTCAGGTAGAAAATGTATATCGGGATTATTACCATTACCCATTTCTGAGGCTCACGCAACCCCTTATAAAGCGGCAGATTTTCATACAACCAAGCTACCAAGGGTCCGGTGAGCGGCACTCTGGTGCCGACCGCCAGAACAACGGCCGTTACATAGATAACAAGCAATGAGACACTAAAAAGCTTCTCATTGCGCGACCGACTACGAAAACTTAAATAAATACCATATACGATCAACGGAAAAAGAAAAATGAAGCTTTTCTGCCAGCCGACCGTGTCTGTCAGGTCCGCATAACGGTATTGGTCCTTACCCCAGAAGCCGCTCATAAAGACAACATTTGAAAAAATTTCGCCGGTAGTTTTACCGGAAGTCTGAAAAGCGTTCAAATCCTGGACACTGACCACTTCAGATACAAATCGAGCGGTGGGATGCGGTCCCCAAAAGGAGAAAAATAACCAATTGGCATTGAGAGCTAGAATGAGCGCAACTCCTAAAAATAAACGCTGGGCAAACATCCTCCCTAATCCTGCCTGCGCTATATCGCGACGCTTACAGAAGATACTGGACAAGAACAAGAGGCTAAACGGAATGGACAGAAAAATAAAATGTCTTGAGAACATGATAGTCAAGGCAAAATATACCGATGCCTGAAGGAGATTCCGCCATTCCAAAAGATGCCAGGCCTTTATCAAGCTGGCCAAGGTAAAAAGAAAAAAACCATAAGCAGCTAGGACATCGAACTGTCCGAAAAGCGCCCGGTCGTAGACGAAGGGGTTAAAGAGTGTAAATAAACTGAGAACAAAAACTAGGCCGGTCGATCCAGATAGGCCATCTTTTGACAGTCTCAGGATTGACCTAACCAGAGATCGGCCGCCAAACAAAATCAGGGCGATGATTCCCGAAATATATAATTTCTCCAGTAAATCGACAGGCAAGATAAAGGACAAAATTTTTACCGATAAATTCAATAGAAATGAGGAAGCGATCCAACTTATTTTTATATTGGGCCCCCAAGAATGATCAGTAAAAAATAAATAACCGGATTTAAAAAACCAAGGTAAAACGATACTCAAAATAACAATAAAATAACCCCATAAGGGACCCGCCATGCCTTTAGACCTAATTTTCTCAAATATTTTCATATACAGCGACTGAAAATAATCAGTTTCGGCTATCTTTTAAGGTTATCATAATTTGCCGCAAACCATTTAATGGCGTCTTTCAAACCGTCTTCTAGACTAATCTTATATTTCCATCCTAAACTGCTTAATCTGGAAACATCAAGTAATTTCCGGGGCGTCCCATCCGGCCGGCCCGTATCCCAAACTATTTCCCCGTCATAACCGATAAGCCGGCCGATGGTTTCCGCCAGTTCTTTAATACTTAAATCAACGCCGGTACCAATATTAATGATCTCGGTATCATTATAATTATCCATAAGAAAAATAGTGGCATCTGCCAAATCATCCACATGTAAAAATTCTCGCCGCGGCCCACCGGTACCCCAAAGCGTTACGCGGCCTAAACCAGCCGCCTTGGCTTCATAAATTTTTCTGATCAGGGCCGGAATAACATGGCTATTTTCTAAATTGAAATTGTCGCCCGGTCCATACAGATTGGTGGGCATCACGGAGATAAAATTTGTCCCATATTGCTCGTTGAAACTTTGACACATCTTAATACCGCAAATTTTTGCTATAGCATATGCATCATTGGTCGCCTCTAACTCTCCGGTCAACAAATATTCCTCCTTAATCGGCTGGGGACAGAGGCGGGGATAAATACAAGAAGATCCTAAAAATAACAGTTTAGCGACGCCAAATCGATAGCTGCTATGGATAACATTACTCTGTATTTGCAGGTTTTCATAAATAAAATCCGCCTTCTGGCTACTGTTTGCCATGATGCCGCCGACTTTAGCCGCCGCCAAATAGACATATTCGATCTCTTCGCGCCCGAAAAACCGGGCAACCGCCCCCTGATCCAATAAATCTAACTCCGACCTCGTTTTCAAAACCAGGTTCTGATAACCATGTTTCACTAACGCTCGGCTGATAGCCGATCCAACTAAACCGCCATGGCCGGCAACGAATATTTTAGCGTCTTTTTCCATTTTACAGTGATTTATGTAAACCCTCCTTCTCTTTCTTAAAATCCGCTTCGACCATTATATTGACCAATTGCTTGAAATCGACCCGAGGCTTCCAGCCCAGATCCCTTTCGGCTTTAGAATAATCACCCTTTAGTAAATCTACTTCCGCCGGCCGAAAATACTTCGGATCTATTTCTATGATGGCCTGATCCGTGTGTTTGTCAACACCGACCTCATCTACCCCCTGCCCTCTCCAAACCAGATCAATCCCTAAGAGACGGCAAGATTCAACGGCAAATTCCCTGACGCTGTGGGTTTCATTCGTCGCCAAGATATAATCGCGGGGTTTATC
>CAZLGE010000003.1:0-36722 GCA_964559375.1 uncultured Gammaproteobacteria bacterium
AACATTCTTGGCTGAAAAGACGAGAATTAAAGATATCCCGATGATTAAAAATGATATTCTCTTCATATTTTATTTTATGATTTTCATTGCCTTGCCATTGATAAGAGCATCGGCAACTTTTTTGTTGGCCGAGTAAAGAATTCTTTGGTATGTGCTGGGCGAGGTTTGCATTTTTTTTGCCGCCTCTTTCTGGTCAAGATTATTCAGGTGTCGCAAACGGTATGACTCCATTTCTTCTACCGTCAATTCAATGATTTCTAGATTCCTCATGGGAATTCCCTGGGGTTTGAAATAAGTCACTGCGGGATCGAATTCAACCCGGCGGCAAAGTTTCGGCCTGGGCATGTATATTAAAAATAATTATAAATTTGCTGTCGAATTTCTATAAAAGAAAGCGTTCCGGCCCCTTTAAACGAAGAGGCCGGCTTTAGCACCTTCTTTTATTCTTGGCTTTTTAGAGACTTTTGTTCAGTTTTGACCGCCTCAAGATCGGCTAAGAGGGCTTTTTCTTCTTCTTTCAGAGCTTTCAAGCGATCAGCCGGAGATAGATTAACGTTAAATCCCCCCCTGCCCATCAACCGTCTTCCGCACCAGAACATTCTTTCTCCGCTGGCGCAGCGCCCTAACCCTCGGCCGGTTTGTGGTCCTTGGCCCATTGGTCCGGTCTTATTCATGTTAGGCATATATTTAAGATTAGTGATTATTATACAGGCAACTCGACCTTTATTTATTGTCTATTATGAGTATATACCCATAATGACTACGTGTCAACACGTTTTGCCTGTTTTTTGATTAAACTAATGACCCTGTTGAAATTTATTAAATAGTACGACTTAGCGTTTTTTTGTCGATCAAGAGGATGTTCCTCGTATTTTGGATGAAAACGTGCCTGTCCCGGTAGCCATCGTTTGAGAGTTCGTTTGATGAGGCGCCAATTAAAAACTCCGGTTTTGGCCGGAGTTTTTAAGTTGGTAAGTTTAGGCTAGAGATGGAGCGGATCAGAACGGAATTGGAGGATCATAAAAAGAAGATAAACGGCCAAGAGAGCAATACCTTCCCAGCGGGTGAGCCTCTTGCCACTGCGATAAAAGATCAGGAGCAGGATTGCAAGCGCAATTAAAAAGATGAGTGTGACCCAGTAATTATAATTGTTATTGAAAGTAAAAGTTTTGATAGTCACCAGAACGCCGATCATCAGGACGTTGGCGGCCGATGAGCCGAGCAGATTACTGAAAGATAGTTCTTTGTCGCGACGGCGCCAGGAAGCGATCGCTACAGTCAGTTCCGGTAGGTTGGTGCCGATCGGAAAGAAGAGTAAGCCGATCAGGAAAGGAGAAAGTTTGTACTGTTGGAGTAAGTCTCCGGTCATATTAATGATGAAATGGGAGGTGAGCAATATGAGGACTATGCCGCCGAGGACGATTAGCGTTTCGCGGACGACCTTAGTCTCGTTGACAAGAGCGATCTTTAAGCTGAACATCTGGTGATTGAAATGGTAAAGGCGAGCCATTAGCATGAAGTAAAGGATGATTAAAAAGATGCCGTCCACATAGTTCAAGCTGCCTTTTAGGGCGAGTGCCAGGGGCATGATAAGGTAGCCGAAACACAGTAGTAGATAGCTCAGGCGGCCGTCATTAGTGATCTCCTTATTCAGGATAATGCCGATTCCTAAGATTAAAGAAAACATTACGATTATACCGCCGAGTAGATTGCCGATTGACAGACCCTGGACATTGCCGATCATCGCATTGATGGCAATTGCTCCTTCTGGAAAAGAAGTTAGAAGACCCAGAACTAGCCCCAGGAGAAAAATTGGCAAGCCGAGCTTGACCGCCATGACCCTAAGGTTTTTGGCAACCTGGTCAGCGGACAGGCTGAGGATTGCGAAGAGGATGACAAGCAAGCTGAAGGAGACGAGGACAGGCATGATTGATGGTAATTAGTGTTTTATATTTCTACTTTACCTGATTTGCCGAGGTTTTGTCCATCCCCGGACATAAAAAACAGCCCCGACCGCGGGGCTGTTTTTAATCTGTTGAGATGAGCGGGATTATCTTAATATCGATGGAGCCGGTTCGGTAGACGGAGCTGTTTCTGACATGATAATTGGCTGATCGACGCCGCGGCCGTCAATCGGCAGAGGCCGGATCTGTGGTTGTTTATTCAGTTCATCGAGCATTTCTTTGACGAGCGGGACGATGACCATGCGCGGGCCGTAATACATGTCGGACGGTGGGTTTATAATTGGGAAGATTAGAGACGGCACCAGGAGTTCATCGTTACGGCCGCCCGTGTAGTGCCAGAGCTGTACGTAGGTACGCTCCGGCGTACCGAGTTCTAGAGTGTTGATATTTTCATTACCGCCGAACCAACCATGGTTCCAGCCGCCGTTTTCTGCCGCTTTTATGATGCTTTCGGCAGAAGTCTCTAATTCATAAGAAGATGACTGGTAGCGGTAAGGGGCCAGGCCGCTTAGGCCTGAGGCGGCCTTCTGGAGCAGATTGATCGTTACCCGTAGTCCGGTGTAGGAACCGCTCTGATCGCGGACCGGTTCGCCGTCGAGAAGGAACGGATAGATAACGGTCGAGTATTCAGGGATATAGAAGTTATTTTTGTCCGGCATCTGGGCGTATACTTCGCGCCAGGCGTTATCTACTTGCGGTTCGCCGTAATGCTCACGACTTATTTTGTGTTCGGATAAGAATTTGTCAGCTAAAGCAATCAGCTCATTATCGGCTGGCACATCCGACAATTGTAGACGGAAGCGGTCCCAGCAGGCCTGGTCGCCATTACATGATTCGCGTTCCATGATGCGCCATTTCTCCCAGTTTTCGGAGATGTAGATATTATCTTCGTTGAAGTCAAAGTTGACCATCAGCCCCTTATCCTTATCTTCAACAAGCGAGAGATTGGTCGCTCTGAGGTTACTGAATGTGCTCAGATCAAGTTCGGACAGGTTCAAGCCGCGGACCAGGTTAGCGAGCGCCCGCCCGGATTCCCCGTCGCCCTTTAGGCGTCGGTAGACGCTAACAGCAGCTTCACCCAGTTCGAGCGGAGCGCCGGTATATTTATATTTGTAAGAGAAGTAAGGAGCGATCATTTTTGACTCGACAGCCAGATCGTTGGAAATGATGCTAGCTGTGCCGTCACTCCCGCTTTGGGAACGGGCCGCTAAGGCGCCACTTTCTGCACCGCCGCCTAGTCCCAGAGGAGCTGGCGTGCCGGCGGCTAAATTACTGCCGTCTCCGCCGGCATTATTAGCGCTGTTACTTAGTAAGGCCAAGCTTCCGAATGCTCCGGCTGGAAGCTGGCTGATTGTCTCGATAGAACCGCCTGGAGTCTTCAGGCCGGGGCGGAGGACGGTCGTTGCCAGGATGATCACGACCGCCATGACGGCCACAGATCCGACGGCGAAATAAATTTTTTTATTCATAAGATTAATATTAAATGATTTGGACTTATTTGTTTGATCTTGCGGCGGGGCGATCGGCTTGACTGTTCCGTACGCGTTAGCCGGTGTTTTACTTAGCAATTGTATTTTTAACTGGGCCGCAAAAGCAGGCTCGAATTTCGTATCCGGCTTCAGGTCCGACATCCGCGCGATGAGCTGGCAAAGAGCTGCTTCATGTTCTTTTAGTTCCGGTTCCAGACGGTATAGTTCCGCGAGTATGTTGCGTAGTTCGGTGCTAGTCATATGTTTATTGTTTAACTGTCAGAGATAAGAGGCCGGGCCAGATCAGGAGCAAGAAAGACAGAGGAATCTTGGCTTTCAGACGGACAAGCGCCCGTCCGAAGGCCATTTTTACAGCGCCTTCCTGTTGTCTGAGCTGTAGAGCAATTTCTTTAAAAGGCAGGTCCAGCCAGAGACGAAGAATAATGATTTCCCGTTCGCGACTTTTAAGGCTGCGCAGCCCTTCTCTGATGGTGTCCAGTCTCAGTCGGTCATCAAGTTCTTTAATAAAGTCGCAGTCGTCGGTCAGATCCCAACAGTCATCGATATCGATGAGATTCTTTTGTCGTCGATAATAATCGATGACGGCGTGTCGGGCGATGGTATAAAGCCAGGCGGGGAAGCTGTCACCCTGGAACTGGGAGATATTTTTCCAAGCCTTCATGAAAACTTCGCTCGTGATATCCTCAGCAGTATCCCGGTGCATCGTCTTATAATATATGAAGCTGTAGATTTTTTTAATGTAGACATCATAAAGCTGCCCGAACGCGGAGGAATTGCCTCCCTGAGCCTCGCGAACCAGATTAAGTTCGTGTGTCGATTCTAAGATTTTGGCCATAGTCTTACATCTATTATATCAGACGTAGGTTCGGGGAAAAAGTAACAGGAATATGGACGGACGGTCATTTTTCTGCTATCATTCCATATCAGCCTCTCAAAAAGCTTATGAACCCGTTTCTCAAATACCTGGCTCGTTATAAAAAAACCCTGATCGGGGCGCTTATTCTGGCAGCGGTCAATCAGATTTTTCCTCTAGTCACTCGCATCGGTGAAGGTGGGCTAAAGTTTTCGGGTGGCAAAAAACGGCTTTTGGCCATCGCGCGCGGTGGTTATGATGATCTGCTTAAGGCCGGTTCACTTTATACAGCCCTGTGGCGCCAGCAACAGGCGCAGCAAATTTTATGAGATATCGCCTCTATACCACTTCCCACCAGGCTTGGGATGGAATGTTCAAAGCGATGGCGACGGCTGTCAGCTCTATCTATATAGAGATGTATACCTTTTTGGATGACACCGAGAAAACGCATGATTTTTTAACGTTGCTCAAGGATAAGGCCCGGTCCGGAGTGGAAGTTGTGGTCATCGCCGATGTTTATGGCAGCCTGTCGCTGCGTAGTGCGGCGGTGAAGGGACTGCGCGAAGCCGGTGCCGAATTTTTTTATTTCAGTCGTTGGTTTCGGCGCACACATCGTAAGATCCTGATTATCGATAATAAGATCGCTTTTTTGGGCGGAGTCAACATCGTTGAAGAAACGCGGCATTGGTTCGACTTGCAGATCGAACTGCGTGGTCGTATTATTTTGCCCATTCTTCGTTCCTTCGCTTACGCTTACGAGATGGTTGGCGGGAAAAAGGATTCGATTCTCCATCATCGGCGTCTGGCATTTATACCGCGCATCAAATCCTGGATTACCGACAATCTGCCGGGTACAGCACGCAAATACTATCTCAATGATTATTACAAAAAAAGAATAATCGCCGCCAAGCGATCGCTTCGGATAGTGACGCCCTACCTGTTACCGCCGCGTTGGCTGATTGCGCTTTTAGATGACGCTTGTCGTCGCGGTGTGAGCGTGGAGATCATGGTGCCAAATGATACGGATATCAAGGTTGTCAATAAGGTTAATTATCTCAATGCCTGTCGGCTGGCCGCTCTAGGCGTTCGCTTCTACCTGCTCCCGATGATGAACCACGCCAAGATTATGCTGATCGATGGCGAGGAGGGCGTGATCGGCTCTCAGAATATGGATGTCCTATCCTTCAATTGGAATATTGAAGTCGGTGTTTTTTTCCGGCAGAAAAAACTTGTTCAGGATTTGGAAAAAATCACTGAGCACTGGAAGAAGGCGTCGATTGATTTCTCAGCGGCCAAGCAGAAGATTACCATTGGTGATCGGTTTTTGATTGCCGTATTGAAACTTTTCTATCCTATTTTCTAATCTTGTTTTTTTGTGAGCTTTCCGCTATAATATCTGCGATATTAATTATTATTTCTATGACTTATGGCTGGTAATTCCATCAAGATCAAGGGCGCCCGCACTAATAATCTTAAAGATGTCAGTCTGGATCTGCCGCGGGACAGCCTGGTGGTAATTACTGGTTTATCCGGTTCAGGCAAGTCTTCACTGGCGTTCGATACTGTCTATGCCGAAGGGCAGCGCCGTTACGTCGAATCTCTCTCGTCTTATGCCCGTCAATTCGTCGGCCTCATGGACAAGCCCGATGTCGATCTGATCGAAGGTTTGTCACCCGCTATTTCCATTGATCAGCGCACCGTCGGCCATAATCCGCGTTCCACGGTCGGTACGATTACCGAAATTTATGATTATTTACGTCTTCTCTACGCTCGTGCCGGCGTTCCCAACTGTTTGCATTGTGGCCGGAAGCTGAAGAAGGAGGCCGAGCAGAAGAAGACCGTCAAGATCGTCCGCGGCCGGGAGAGCAAGACGACTAAGAGAGAGACATCCTTTGTCTGCGCGGCTTGTGAATATCGGCGCGCCGAGCCCGAGCCCCGGGATTTTTCGTTCAACTCCGCCCGCGGCGCTTGCCCGGACTGTGGCGGTCTGGGGACCCAGTCGGAAGTGGATCCGGAACTAGTCTTTAATCATAATCTGAGCATCCCTGAAGGGGCGCTTAAACCTCTATCGCACGCTAACTTGAGCGCTAGCGGCCTGCTTGATGAACTTGAGTCACTGGCCGAGCGCCACAATTTTAGTCTGCGGCCGGCCATTAAAGATCTCGCGCCGGAAGAGAAAGAATTGATTTTGAAGGGCGATCAGGAATTTAGCGGTTTGCTTGCTAAGCTAACTGAAAAGTATCGCGAAACAAAATCTAGCTTCGTTAAACAGGAGATTGAAAAGGCGATGCGGACGGCTGTCTGTTTGGGTTGCCATGGTGCCCGCCTGCGCTCCGAAGCTTTGGCCGTGAAGATTGGTGGTCTGTCGATCATCGACGTGACCGACCGCAGCCTTGAGGATCTCGCGACTCTTTTGGAATCCTGGTTAAAAGACAGTACTCTTCTTAACGGCCGAGCGGCCATCATGGAACCAATTATCAAGGAAGTCCTGAAGAACCTGGTTTTCTTAGCCAATGTCGGTTTAGGGTATTTGACCCTCAGCCGTTCGGCGTCGACCCTGTCCGGGGGCGAAGCACAGCGTATCCGGCTGGCTTCGCAGGTCGGGTCGACCTTAAGCGGGGTTTTATATGTGCTTGATGAGCCGTCAATCGGCTTGCATCAGCGCGATAATGATAAACTGATAGAGACCTTAAAAAAACTCCGTGACAATGGTAATACTGTCATCGTTGTGGAGCACGATGCCGCGACCATGCTAGCAGCCGATTGGCTTGTGGATATCGGCCCAGGAGCAGGTGATGCAGGGGGCCGTGTCTTATATGCCGGCGCGCCCGAAGGGATACGGAAGGTGGCCGAGTCTTTGACCGGTGCTTACTTGGCTGGCAGGAAAGCCATTAAGATGCCGGAACGATTCCGGCCTGGCAACGGTCAGGTGATTTGCATTAAAGGAGCGACCGAACATAATTTGAAAAATATTGATGTTGAGATTCCTCTGGGCAAGCTGGTGGCGATTACCGGCGTATCAGGCTCAGGGAAGTCCACGCTCATGAGTGATATTCTAGCGAACGCTCTGAGCCGCAAGTTTTATCGTGCTAAGGTTGAACCCGGAGACCATAAGCTCCTGACTGGGCTTGAGTATATCGACAAGGTGATCGATATTGATCAATCACCGATCGGTCGGACGCCGCGCTCGAATCCCGCTACCTATACCGGCCTGTTCACTTATATCCGCGATCTGTTCGCGGCTCTGCCGGAAGCGCGAGTTAAGGGTCTGGGCGCCGGTCATTTTTCTTTCAATGTTCCCGGTGGCCGCTGTGAAAATTGTTCGGGCGACGGGGTGATCAAGGTGGAAATGCAGTTTTTGTCTGATGTTTATTTAACCTGTGAGGTTTGCGGCGGGCGTAAGTTCCAGCCGAAGGTTCTTGATGTTCAGTATCAGGGCAAGGATATTTCCGAAGTGTTGGAGATGACCGTGGCTGAAGCCAAGGATTTTTTCAAGAATCATTCAGCCATCAGTCAGAAACTCAAGACTCTCGATGAGGTTGGTTTGGGATATATCAAGCTTGGCCAGAGTGCCACGACTTTTTCCGGCGGCGAAGCACAGCGCATTAAGCTGGCCACGGAACTCTCTCGTCGGGCCACCGGCAAGACCCTCTATATATTAGATGAGCCGACCACTGGCCTACATTTTGCCGATATTGACCGTTTGCTCAAAGTTTTGAACATGCTGGTCGATCAGGGTAATACTGTCCTTATTATCGAGCATAATCTCGATGTCATTAAATCCGTGGATTGGATAATCGATCTTGGCCCGGAGGGCGGTGACAGCGGCGGTTATTTGGTTGCGGTCGGTACGCCGCCGCAGGTGGCGGCGACGGATAAGAGCTATACGGGACAATACTTGAAGAAAGTCATCTAATATTTACAACCCATAAGTGGTCCACAAAAAACTCTTGATCTAGCTTCAAGAGTTTTTGGCTTTTTAGTGCCGGACAGCGGTCTATTTTAGATGCCAACTTTCTTAATGATAGCTAGGAGGAGCTTATGATCGGCTGGACTGGAGGCGAGGAAATCCTGACCCTTGATGTGCCACTCGTGGCCGCGGAAATCGGTGACGAGGCCGCCGGCTTCGCGCACCAGGAGCGCGCCGGCGGCCACATCCCAGGGCCAAGTACCGGGGACGAGGATGGAGGCGAGTCGTCCTGCTGCCACGTAGGCACATTCGATGGCGGCACTACCCAGTTGGCGGCAGTCGAGAGCGTGAAGTTTCTGATAGGTATGATATTTTATCGCCCGTTTTATATTGGTCCGTCCGCTTCCGTGGCAGAAGGCATTGATCCGGCGCTTTTCGCTGTTAGGGCTGACTCTCAAGCGGCGTCCATTCAGGTAAGCGCCCTGACCGACTTCGGCAAAATATAGTTCATCAACGAGAGGGGCGTAGATTGCTCCCATGATCAGGCGCCCTTTATGGGCGAGAGCGATAGAGACGGCCCAGAGAGGATTGTGGATATAAAAATTAGTCGTCCCATCAAGTGGATCGACTATCCAGAGATAGTCATGATTTTTTTGGCTGAGGCCGGATTCTTCGGAAAGGATTTGATGATTAGGAAAATTCTTTTTTATTTCCCGAAGAATGATGCGTTCACTTTTTAAATCAGCAGGGGTGACCAAGTCATGCCGGCCCTTCAGTCGCGCTTCACGCTGGCGGAAGGTTTTGTAGCTACTCAGTAATGATCGTCCGGCTAAGTCGACGGTTCTGAGCAGGATTTTTTTGAATTTAGCGTTTTCCATATATTTATAGTTCGCTTTTTTATAATTCCGCCAATATTTTAAGTTCTAATTTTCCCGACTCGGTATCTAGTGCGGCAAAAGTTGCCTGATGGAAAGTGCCGGACAGGTTGCCAGGATTGGCGACGATCATTGGCCCTCTTTTATCCAGCCAAGGCTGGTGCGTGTGGCCATAGAAGATAAAATCTGGTGTCTGACTAGAAAGAGTTAGGACCTTTTTGATATTTACCGGTTCATGGCAGAAACCGATTGGGCATCCGTCCAGTTCCTGGTAGCCAGCCCGGCCGTGATAACTGATGTTCCGATAGGAATTAAGGCGGTCAGGTTCAAAAAGTTCGCCGTTACCACTGACCATAAAAATCTCGCCGCTAAATTCTCGGGCGAGATAAGACAAAGTCTCTTCGGTTGTGGTATCGCCGCAAAAGATGATCTTTTTTACCTTATTATGACGACACCAATCCAGGCATTTCGCCAGGTTCGGGATGTTGTCGTGGATGTCAGAGATGACGGCGATCAGCATAATATTGAATACGCCGTTTACTACTTACTTCTTGCCACGGAGCTTGATTTCATAAGCCATCTGTTCGAGTTTGCGCAGGTGCCCGCGGGCCTGGTCGTATTTGGTGCGCAGATAACCGGTCAGGTCGAAATCAACGAGCTGGGACATGATCTCTTCGGCCAGTTTTTTGATTTTAGCCACTTCGCTGAAGCGGCCGTCTGCCGCCCGGTTGGTGGCATAGCGTACGAGTTCGCCGATCAAGTCGCAGATGCCGCCTAGGTAACTCTCATAATCCAGGGCCAACCCGGCCACCGGAGAAACCTGCTTATCTTTTATGACATCATAAAAAGTACGGCTCTCCAGATATTCCTCTGCCGCCGCCCGGTAGCTGCCTTCGCGACGTAGACGGTCTGCTCCGAAGCGCGCTTCTAATTCGCTGAGTGCTTTTTCCACGTCCTTCAGCTTGGCCGCCGCCGTTTTTATGTCGTCCCGCTGCAGGGCAAAGATAGTTTTCTTGGCTTCGAACAAAATGTTGTTGGCCGCGGAGTTTATTTGCCGACGCTCAGATTCATTAGCTTGGTAATCGGTCTTGAGACGGTCTAATAGTTTCTTATCTATCATAGGTAGAGATTAGTTTATTCAAATTAGGCCGATCTTTAAATGACGCGGAAAACCTCTTCCAAACTGGTCTCGCCGGCGAGAGCCTTGAGGACGCCATCCTGGAGCATGGTTATCGTGCCGCCGGCTACTGCTGCTTCCTCTATTTCCGTGTCGGTCACATTATCAGTCTGGATCAGTTTCTGGATGCGGCTGTCCATGGGAATAGTCTCGTACAGACCGAGTCGTCCTTTATAACCGATCTGTCCGCATTTATCGCAGCCGACAGCCTCGTAGAAATTTAACTTCGTGGGGACGGTAACAGCCGGATTCTTGATGGCCACCAGGACAGCCTTGACTCGGTCTAGATCGGCAGGAGCCGGCTGGGCAGCCTTCTTACAATAAGGGCAGAGCTTGCGGACCAAGCGCTGACCGATTGTGAAATCGATGGCGTTGGCCAGGGTCTGCCGGTCGAGGCCTAGTCCGGCGATGCGGGAGATGGCGCCGGCGGCACTGTTGGCATGGATGGTAGACAGAACAAGATGGCCGGTCATCGAGGCCTCCATGGCGATTCTCGCTGTTTCGCTGTCGCGGATTTCGCCTATCATCATGATATTCGGATTCTGCCGGAGCAGTGAGCGCATGGCGGACGCGAAAGTATAGCCCCGCTCTTCGTCAATCTGGGTCTGCATCACGCCCGGCAGCTGGTATTCGATCGGATCTTCGACAGTGATTATCTTAACGTCCGGTTTGTTTAATTCATTTAGAATACTATAGAGGGTGGTAGTTTTTCCGGAGCCGGTCGGTCCAGTAGTGATGATAATTCCGCGGGTTTTCTTCATGGCCAGTTGTAGGGAATCGTAAGCCACGGAAGTGATGCCTAGCTTGGCCATATCGAGGTCGGAAGCGGAAGTGGTGAGCAGGCGGACGACGATGGTCTCGCCGTATCCTCCGGCGATGATGGATAAGCGGCAGTCTATTTTCCGCTCGGGCAGATAGATTGTGAAGCGGCCATCAAAGGTAGCCCGCTTGATGTTAGTCGGAGCGCCGGCCAGAATTTTAATTTCGGCGAGAAGTGGCAGATAACTGGTTTTGGGCAGGTTGAGGATGTCCTGGAGGACGCCGTCGATTCGGAAGCGTACTTTAACGTCGCGATCGGTCGGTTCGATGTGGATATCGCCCGCATCCGTGGCGGCGCCCAGCGCCATGACTAGCCCGATCAGCTCGGCGCTCGGGATTTCTTTGGCGGCGGCGGCGATATCCGTTAGATCGTGTCCCAACTTTTTAGCTTTAGCCAATACTTCCTGGCTGATCTTGACGCCCCGTCCGATCGTCTGAGAGATAACCACGTCGTAAAGCTCGTTCACGTAATCAAAATTGCCGATGACGCGGTAGACTTCGTCGAGCGAAGTGACTCCTTCAAGAACTTTTAGGACGCCGTCCTGGAGCATCGTGATCATGCCGTCTTCAACCGCCTGTTGGAGTATCTTGAAGGACGGCGCTTGATCGACCGTCAGTTGTTTTATTTTGTCGTTAAGGGTGAATATCTCATAGATTCCGGTCCGTCCCTGATAACCGATGCCGTTACATTTTTCACAGCCAGGTCCGGCGGTGTAAATCTTTGGCAGGGTAGCCGGGATGTTGAGGCCGGCTTTTGGAGAGATGACTCCTAGTATTTTATTGACTTGTTCGTTTTCGAGCGGACTGAGTTCATGTTCAAGGCGGCAGTTGGTGCAGAGCTTACGAACCAGGCGCTGGCCGATTACGGCATTGATCGCAGGCACCAAAAAATAAGGTTTGACGCCGATATCGATGAGTCGCGGAATAGTGCCGGCCGAGTCGTTGGTATGGAGAGTCGAGAGAACCAGATGCCCGGTCAAGGAAGATTGGACAGCGATTTCCGCCGTTTCCAGATCGCGGATTTCACCGATCATAACTATGTTGGGATCTTGGCGCAGGATCGATCGCAGTCCCGAGGAAAATGTATAACCCCGTTTCACATCGACCTGGCTCTGGTTGATGCCGGCCAACTGATATTCGATAGGATCTTCTAGAGTGATGATTTTTGTTCCCGGGCGATTGAGCTGATTGAGTATTGAATAGAGGGTGGTGGTTTTACCTGAGCCGGTTGGGCCGACAGTTAAAATGAGGCCGTTTGGCTTGGCAATCTCTCTTTCCAGTATTGGCCTTATTTCTGGCCGGATGCCCAGTTCAGAGAATTCGACTGCCGCCGCCGCCGAATCAAGCAGGCGCATGACGACGCTTTCGCCGAAGGCGGTAGGCAGAAAAGAACAGCGTACCTCAATTTTTTTGGCCGTCAAATATATGGTGAATCGCCCGTCCTGCGGTTTGTCGGTGATATTAATTTTAACGCGCGCCAGAATCTTCAGGCGGGCGATGATCCGCTGCCATTTGTCCGCTTTGACAGTGGCCGCTTCTTGGAGGACACCGTCGATGCGGATGCGGATCGCCACGCCAGCTTCCTCGGCTTCTATATGGATATCGCTGCCGCCCACCTTGAGAGCGGTGGCCAGTATCAGGGTAATGATATCGGTTATGTTCACGCGGTTAACTTCTTCGTCCAGACTCTTATAACTGGAGATCGCTTTTTGGAATTTTTGGAGGTCGGCCTCAGTAATCTCGACTCCGGAATCAATCTTCTTAGTCTTGGAGATAGATTTATAGGCTTCAATCGCGTGGTCGAAACTATTGGGCGAGATCAGATAGAGCCCCACTTCGGCGAAATATTGCTCTTTCAGACGATCCAGTTCCTCTATTACTTCGTCCGTTGGTTCGACGCAACCCAGGCGGATATTAGTTCCATCATAGTAAAAAGGCGCCGCTTGGAGGAGGCGGGCTTGCTGTTCGGGGATGAGGATAAGCGCTTCAGGGCTCAGGGGGAAACGGGCCAGGTTTACATACTCTAGCCCGAGTGCTGCTGCCGCTTCCTTTGTTTCTCGTTCAATCTCTTTAAGATTGATTTCTTCTTGTTTTTTTGCAAAACGACCGGCGACGCTCTCTTCGTCATCGGTCGGATCGGTCAAATTTTTGATGGAAGCAAAATCACTCATAGAGATAGGCGGGATTAGGGGCAGGCACCTAGGCCGAGCGGCGGCCGAAGAGCCGCTCTAATTTGGCTTGTCCGCCTTTTTCAGTCAGGCTCAGGAAGAGATTGGTCCAGGCGGCGACTTGGAAAGTGGTGAGAGCCGAACCAAAGATGACGACAACCAGGATCGCTAGGAGTAGGATGAGTATGGCTAGCCAGCTACTGCTGGAGATGAGGGCGAGGACGAAGATCGGCAGGAAGAAAATAGCGAGGATGATGAGCAGCACGGCACTCGCCAGAAAGTTTATGATGAACAATATTATGGCTGCTTCTAGGCTGACCAGCCAATTTTTCCGAAATAATTTTTCTCCGGCCTCGAGAGCGATGAGAGCGGATTTATCATCGAGGACTCTATAGGCAATCGCATATTTGATGATAAGTGATAGGCTGACGGCGACCGGTATGAAGATGACAAAGAGGACGGTGTAGGCGATGGCCAAGAGATTGGTATCATTCCAGGCCATAAACAAGAGCGGTAGGCTGACAATAAAGAAAGCTAAGGTAACCAAGAATTTAATCAGTATATTTAAGCCGAGAAGAGACCAAAAATGGCCGTGGCCGCTTGTTAAACCGTCGCGAATGGTAAGTGATTGATTCTTTTTTCGAGGGCTAAGTATTTTTTTCACTTCTCCCACGAGGGCGGCCTGCGCGGTGACAGCCAGCCAGAGGAAGAAGATGAGGAGGGCGCCGGTTATGATCATAAGTGACAGGCCACTGAGGATAGTCGCGAAGTCATAGCGGAAGAGATCGCCCAGACCGAACAAAAAATCACGACCTAGATCGCCGAGCGCCAAGATGTTATTCAGGCGGAAATATGAGCCCTCGATGAGCCCCTGGCTCAGACTTTGTGAAAATATCTGGTATTCCCAGGAGCCGCTGCCGGCGACAACGGCGGCGAACAGACCGAAAAACCACAGATATTTGTGTTGCCAGGTTACGAGCCAGGCCTGTTTGAATAAGATTCTGTAAGAGAACATAAGTTTAGAAAGCTAAATTTTTTCGTTTTAGCTCCTTTTATTATTTATTTAAAGTTAATTGAAAAAATTAGAAAAGTCTGTTAAGATTATAGCATAAACTAGCGATTAATGCCAAATTGAAAGGCAATAATAATGTATGGACCAAGTCGTAATCGACAAGAAAAAGATTGCTGAGCTGCTTAGCCGGGGAGTGGAACGCATATTTCCTAGCCGTGAACTACTGGCCAAGAAATTGGCGAGTGGTGAAAGGCTGCGGCTCTACTGTGGATTTGACCCGACGGCGCCGGCCCTTCATATCGGCAACGCGATCGCCCTTAATAAACTTAGTCAGTTTCAGGCGCTTGGCCACGAAGTGATATTTCTGATTGGCGATTTTACCGGTCTGATCGGTGACCCGACGGATAAGAAAGCTGTTCGCCGCCAGATGACACGCGAAGAAGTCCTGGCGAACGCCAGAGATTACCAAAAACAGGCCTCAGCCTATTTGAAGTTTGACGGCAATAATCCAGCCCGCGTTTCTTATAACAGCGCGTGGAATGAAAAATTGAGATTTTCCGACCTGATCAAATTGTCTTCGCACTTCACCGTTCAGCAGATGATCCAGCGCGATATGTTCCAGGCCCGACTCAAGGAAGAAAAGGCAATTTATCTTCATGAGTTCCTTTATCCCTTGGTTCAGGCTTACGATAGCGTCGCTCTTGATGTCGACCTTGAGGTCGGCGGCAATGATCAGATGTTCAATATGATGTGCGGCCGTGATCTCCTAAGTGTCGTTAAGAAGAAAGAAAAGTTTGTTATGACCCTTAAGCTTCTGGCCGACAGTAGTGGGCAGAAAATGGGTAAGAGCGAGGGGAACGCTGTGTTTCTCGATACGGTGGCCGATGACATGTATGGCCGGATTATGTCTTGGCCCGATGGCGTGATCAGTCCCGCCTTTGAGCTTTGCACGGCGGTGCCAAGTGAAGATCTTAAGCGCATCGCCACCTCTCTGGCGGCCGGCACTAATCCGCGCGACCTGAAGGCGGAGTTGGCCTGGGAAATCACGAAGATAAACCACGGGCCGGCGGCCGCTGATCAAGCCCGCGCTCGGTTTATCAGCACGTTCCAAAAAAAGGAAACGCCAGTTGAGATGAAGGTTTGGCAGGCTAAGCAAGCGCGGTATTCTCTCGCCGACCTTTTGGTAGCTACCGGTTTGGCTGAGACCAAGAGTGAAGCGCGCCGTTTGGTCGAGCAAGGCGCTATCAAGATTAAGGAAGGAAGGGATTTTATTGCCGCCACTGATGCCAAACAGGAGCTGAGCGTCAAGACGGAGACCATCATCGCCCGGGGCAAGCGCCAATTCATCAAGGTAATCCGTTAGTCTTACCGCTGATATGATATTAGAAGAATTAAAAGCTAAGATTGTCGCTGCCCTAAAACTCTCTAAAGCCGAGTTTAGCTATCCGCCCCGTCCGGAAATGGGTGATATTAGTCTGGCCTGTTTTGATTTGGCCCAGGAGCGCCAGTTGTCCCCGGCGGCTGTCGCCGCCGAGCTCGCCGAGCAAGCTCGTGCCGACGAAGGATTGAAGGTGTATTTTAAATCGATCGAGCCAGTCGGCCCTTATCTTAATTTTTCGATCGCTGTTGAGTGCCTAGCCCGTCAGGTTTTGGACGAGGTTGGCCGTCGCCAAGGAGATTACGGCTCCAATCAGGTGGGTATCGGACGGAAGGTGATGATTGAATACTCAAACGGCAATACGCATAAGGAGTACCATGTTGGGCACTTGCGCAATATCGCTTATGGCGACGCCGTCTGCCATCTTTTGGCTGCTAGCGGCTGCGAGGCCATTCCGGTTTCCTATGTCAATGATTTTGGTATCCACGTGGCTAAGACGATTTGGCAGTGGCAGCGGAACAAAGAATATCGCGATCGAGCCGGTTCCCAAGGCTACCTTCTGGGTCAGTGTTATGCCGATGCCAGCCGCGCCCTCGCTGCCGACCCGACCGCCCATGAAGAAGTGGGCCATATAATGAAGCAAATTGAGAGCCGCATCGGGGAAAGTTATCAGACTTGGAAAGAGACCCGGCTCTGGAGTATCCGTTATTTTGCCGAGATCTATAAGGAGTTGGGCGTTAAGTTCCGGCATATTTTTTATGAGAACGAAGTAATCGGCGCGGGACTCAAACTGGTAGCGGAATTGACGGAGCGTGGTATCCTAAAAAAAAGTCAGGGAGCGATCATCGCCGATCTGGAAGAATACGGCCTGGGCGTCCTGCCCGTCGTTCGCTCGGACGGTACCGCTCTGTATGCGGTAGCTGATTTAGCGCTTGCTTCGGAAAAATTTCGTAAGTACGGCCTAGACGAATCGGTTTATATCGTTGATGTTCGGCAGAGCCTTTATTTTAAACAGCTCTTCAAGATTTTGGAATTGGTTGGTTTCCGCCAGACGCTCGTTCATCTGACCTATGATTTTGTGACGCTGCCTGAGGGCATGATGGCCTCGCGGACCGGCAATGTGATAAGCTATCAGGAGTTGCGCGATAAGGTCGTTGCCAAGCTGACCAAGGAGACGGCCATGAGGCACAGCGATTGGTCGTCGGCTCGCATTGCGCGCGTGGTCCATACGTTGGCGGTGGCTTCGATGAAATTCGAGATGTTAAAAGTCAGTCCGGACAAGACCATAACTTTCAATATTGAAGAAGCGCTCCGTTTTGACGGCTATACGGCCTGTTATCTGGAATACGGCTACGCCCGTTTTTCCAGTATCATCCGCAAGCGGGGCTTCCGTCTGTTTAAAGAGACTCTAGACCCAGCCCGTCTCACGGAGGCGAAAGAGAAAGAACTGCTTATCAAGATCGCCAAATATCCCAAGACCGTTTGGCTTGCCCGCGAAAATCATAATCCCAGCGAGATCACCAAATATCTGTTCGAACTGGTCCAGTTGGCTAATGATTATTATCATGAGATCAATATTCTGAAAGCCGATCCGCCTGTTCGCGCCGCCCGGCTAGCGCTTACGCGATCAATCGTCCAGGTGCTTCGGAACGGATTTACTCTTTTAGGCATCAAGCCGTTAGACGAGATGTAATAAGCGATATTTATAATATACTACTTATGAAACAGACCGCTGATAATTCCCTGGATAAGATAGTGGCCCTGTCTAAGCGCCGCGGCTTTGTTTTTCCCTCCTCGGAAATATATGACGGCTTCACCGCCGTTTACGATTTTGGACCTTACGGCGTGGAACTCGCCAACAATATCAAGAAGGAGTGGTGGCGATCTATGACCCAGCTCCGTGATGATGTTGTCGGGTTGGATTCGGCTATTTTCATGAGTCCGAAGATCTGGGAAGCCTCCGGTCACGTTACCGGATTTTCTGATCCGCTTACTGAATGCCGGAAATGCCACAGTCGTTTGCGGCTCGATGCTCTTTTGGAAGAGGCCGGTATCTTGGCTGATGAAAAGATGGGTGAAGAGGAAATCAATAAGATTTTTGATGAAAATCGTGCTCAGATAAAGTGTCCGGTCTGCGGAGCGACGGATTTTACTCCCGGACGAAAATTTAACCTGCTTGTCCAATCTAATCTGGGAAACTTTACGGGCGATTGGTCTAAAGAACCGACTTATCTGCGCGGTGAGACTTGTCAGGGGATCTATGTCAATTTTAAAAATGTCATCGACACGGCCCGGGTCAAGATACCGTTTGGCATCGCGCAGATCGGCAAAGCTTTCCGCAACGAGATTACGGCGCGCCAGTTCATTTTCCGCACTCGCGAGTTCGAACAGATGGAAATGCAGTACTTTGTGAAGCCAGGCGACGACAAGAAGTATTATGACCAGTGGAAAGAGGAGCGCTGGCGATTCTATCTTGACCTTGGACTCAAAGAGAAAAATTTAAAATGGCATAAGCATGAGAATCTCGTCTTCTACGCGAAAGAAGCTTATGACATCGAATACAATTTTCCTTTTGGTTTTAAAGAACTGGAAGGCATCCACGCCCGTGGTGATTATGACTTGACTCAGCATAGCCAGCACTCCGGACAAAAGCTCGATTACCTCGATCCGGTGACGGGCGAGCGATTCGTCCCGCATATCGTTGAGACTTCGGCCGGTGTCGGACGCACCTTCCTGGCCGTCCTTTCGGAGGCTTATCAAGAGGAAGAAACAGGGGCGGGGGAGAGCCGGATTGTCTTGAAATTAGCCCCTAAACTGGCTCCCATCAAGGTGGCGGTTTTCCCGCTTCTCAAGAACAAGCCGGAGCTCGTCAAGAAGGCGCGGGAGATCTTCGATCAGCTAAAATTATCTTGGCGCGCAGAGTTCGATGATAATGGTAACATCGGTAAGCGTTACCGCCGGCAGGATGAGATCGGCACTCCTTATTGTGTCACTGTCGATTTTGATAGCCTTGATGCCGATGACGTCACGGTGCGTGACCGCGATAGCATGGAGCAGCAGAGAATAAAGATTTCCGATTTGAAAATTTTTCTGGAAAAGAAGATTAGGGCGTGAACTTTACAATGATGATTCCGCCGCGGGTTACATCCGTTGGCGGAATTTTTTTGTTAATGTCGAAAAACTATTGCTACTTGTTTTGAATAGTTATATAATATAAGCAAGGTATAAAATTTTGTCTTTCTTTATCGGACGACAAGATATTTACCCGATAAGATGTTTTAAAAAATTTTTAAGAAAGGAGGTGATAATATGGCTAAGAAAAAAGTTGCGAAGAAAGCGGTAAAGAAGATCGCCAAAAAGAAGGTGGCTAAGAAGCCGGTGAAGAAGGCGACCAAGAAGGCTGCTAAGAAGCGCAAAAAATAATTTTTTAGAATTTATCCGCGGCGGACTTGATCCGCGGCGTCCATAAATTTTTTAGTTTGAAAATTATACAAAGGCCGTCCCAGGAATCGGGGCGGTTTTTGTATCCACGCCTTCAGCCGTCCTTCAGCCCCGACCCGCTACAATGGGTTTATGAGAAGATATTTATCGGAAAATAGGTTGAAAATAGCGGCAATTATAATAGGTGCCATTTGTTTGTTCTGGATTTTTTGGTTCCCGGAGGAGGCGTTTCCCGCGGTCATCTTCTTTGACGTCGGCCAAGGTGATTCCGCCCTCATCCGGACGGGCTCGGGCCCGCTCGTTCTTATTGACGGTGGTCCGGATAATCGCGTCCTAGGCCAGCTCGGTGAAAATCTTTCCTATCGCGAGAGAGGGATAGATTATCTTATCATCAGCCATTTTCATGATGATCATATTACCGGTCTCATCGAGACTCTTAGACGTTTTCAAGTCGGTCGCCTGATTTATGCGCCACCCATCCCGTCATCTCCCCTGGGCGAAGAGTTGTTAGCTGTTACACGGGAGAAAGCCGTTGAATTGGTGCCGATCAAGAGGGAGGCGGCAATTGGTCTCGGCCCGGATTGCGGACTAACAATCATTAATCCCGATATCCTCGGAGTCCCAGCCGATGAAAATAATTCTTTGATCGTTCGTTTTTATTGTTCGGATCTCAGGATATTATTTACCGGCGATAACAGCGCCCGGGTGGAGACCGCTCTCTTGGCGAGCGATTACGAATTATCAGCCGCGGTTCTTAAGGCAGCGCATCACGGATCTAAGACGGCCAGCGGTGATGCATTTTTGCGAGCGACCGGGGCAAAATATCTGATCATTTCTTCTGGTGCAGACAACCGTTTCGGGCATCCCCATCCGGAAGTATTGGCTCGAGCTGTTTCTCTGGGAATGATTATCGTCCGGACGGACAAAGAGGGGAGTATCCGTGTGTCGGCCGATCAGCTACGGGCGGGAAAAAGAGCCGCAGATTAGGGGTTTTTTCTTGTGTTTTAAGCCAAGATTCCTGTTGACCGACCCCTGACAATCTGATATAATCAAAACAGGTTTGAAAGCCGTTTTTATTGTTTTATAGAGATATATGATTATTACTTGGCAGGGTCATTCTTGCTTTAAAATACAGGATAAGATTGGTCCCGACGGCGTTACTGTCGCGACTGACCCCTTCGATAAGAAGGTCGGCCTCAAGGTGCCGAATTTTGAAGCAGACATAGTGACTATTTCTCATCAGCATTACGATCACAATAACTCTGGCGCCTTGCGCGGCAATCCTTTTGTCATTGATACCCCGGGCGAATATGACCGGCGAGGTGTGCTGGTCGAGGGGATAGATTCTTATCACGACTCTCAGAGCGGCGCCGAACGCGGCCACAACATTATTTTTCGTATCGAGCTGGACGACATATCGATCGTCCATCTGGGCGACCTCGGGCACACACTTGATAATTTCCAGCTCGAGAGGCTGGCCGGCACCGACATCCTCTTGATTCCGGTGGGCGGTAAATATACGATCGACGCGGGTCAGGCGGTAGAAGTGATTGCTCAGATTGAACCCCGGATAGTGATCCCCATGCATTACAAGACTAAAGATTTGCAGATTGATATCGAGGGTGTGGACCGATTCGTGAAGGCGATCGGACTGACGCCGACCTATGAGGAGAAGCTGAAGATTTCTAAACGCGACTTGCCCGCAGAGGAGATGGAATTAGTAATATTAAGTCTTTAAACAAATAGTATGATTAACCCCAAGATAGAACGGACGCTTGTAATCTTGAAGCCTGACGCCGTTCAGCGCGGACTTATCGGTGAGACCATCCGACGGATTGAGAACACCGGGCTCAAGCTGATTGCCCTCAAGATATCTTCCGCCGCTGAAGACCAACTGTGGAAGCATTATAATAAAGATGAAGCCTGGTTTATCCAGAAGGGAGAGCGCATTGTCGAAGAGCGGAAAGCGGCTGGCATGCCAGTCGATAAGGAGGCGCTCGAATACGGTAAAGACATCATCCGGGCGCTCGTCAAATTTATGAGCGCTGGTCCTGTCGTGCCGATGATTTGGGAAGGCAATCAGGCGGCCGGCATCGTTAAGAAGATCGTCGGGTCCACCGAGCCGCTGTCTTCGGACGCTGGTACGATCCGCGGCGACTATACTTTAGATTCATATGAGCTGGCCAGCCTTGATGAACGCGCTGTTCGCAATCTTGTTCATTGCTCCGACCCCGCTGAGGATGCCTTAAGGGAAATTCCGCTCTGGTTTTCGGAAGAAGAGATTTTGAAGTACCGGCTGATCGCGGAGCAGATATTGTACGATATTAACTTGGACGGCCTGAAGGAATAAATCCTCGGGCTGTCTTTAAATCATTATGACGGAAGAAGAACGCCGGCGGAAGATTTTTTGGTTGCGCCTCGCGACAGCCACGATTACCGTGCTTGTCCTGTTTATCTGGGTCGCAAATTTGAAAAACATCTGGCGCCAGAGCGAAGATCTGTCACCGGCTGTCCCGGATTCCCAGTGGGCGGACTTCCGGGAAGAACTAAATCGGTCGTTGAGTGATATTCAAGACAACCTAGAGCGGCGTAGTGCGGCTTCAAATCCGGCTTCGACGACTCCTGTCACTCCGATCAGCGATGAGGAGCAGCTTATTCTTGAAGATATCCTGAAAGAAACGGTGGAGAAAGCCGCCTCTAGCGCTACTGGGACAGCTGAAGTGAGGAGACAGTCGTGTCCGGAATGGATAAATTGTATGCCGACCTTTGGCGATCCCGGTGGCGCTACGCGTGCCTGCATCGTCCCGCCCGGTTGTGAAGATATCACTCAGATCGCCTACTAAAGATAGTATTTATGCCCAAAGAACCCAAAGATAAGCCGGTCCCGACTCCGGCGGCCAGTTCCCGACAGCAGACAGCCTACGGCCTGGTCGAAGATCAACCAATCGTCGATGAAATGTCCAAGTCATATCTGGAATACGCGATGAGCGTGATAGTTTCACGGGCTCTTCCGGATGTTCGTGACGGCTTGAAGCCGGTCCATCGCCGCATCCTTTATGCGATGTGGAGCATCGGCCTCCGGGCCACCGCCAAGTTTCGTAAATCAGCGACCGTCGTCGGTGAAGTTTTGGGTAAATACCATCCGCACGGTGACAGCGCTGTCTACGATTCGATGGTTCGCATGGCTCAAGACTTTTCGATGCGCTATCCGCTTGTGCGCGGTCAGGGTAATTTTGGTTCCATGGACGGCGATAACCCAGCAGCTATGCGCTACACGGAAGCCAAGCTGGCGGCGGTGGCCGAAGAAATGCTTTTTGATATCGATAAGGATACGGTTGATTTCATCCCGAATTACGACGGTAGCCATAAAGAGCCGCGCCTTCTGCCTGCTCGTTTGCCCAACCTGCTTTTAAATGGCACGATGGGTATCGCGGTGGGCATGTCGACTAACATCCCTCCTCACAACCTCCGCGAGCTGGCCGATGCTATTGACTATCTGATCGCTAATCCCGAAGCAACCGTTGAAGACTTGATGCAGTTTGTTAAAGGGCCGGATTTCCCGACCGGCGGCATAATCTATGACAAGAAGGAGATCCAAGCTGCTTACGCTACGGGTAAGGGGGGCGTAGTCGTGCGTGGCCGCGCCGAAGTCGAAGAAGAGAAAGGCGGCGGTTGGCGCATTATCATTTCCGAGGTGCCTTTCCAGGTCAATAAGGCTGACCTGGTCGAAAAGATTGCCGATTTGGTTAAGGACAAGAAGATTGAGGGCGTAAAAGCGCTCCGCGATGAATCTGATAAGGACGGTGTGCGCGTGGTCATCGAGCTCAAGAAAGATTCCTACCCTAAAAAGATTTTAAATAGCCTCTATAAGCACACTTCTCTCCAGACTACTTTCCACATGAATATGTTGGCGCTCGTTGACGGGCTCCAACCGAAAGTCCTGACTCTTAAGATGATTCTGGAGGAGTACATTAAACACCGTGAGACAGTGGTCCGTCGCCGCACCCTGTTCGATCTGAATAAGGCTAAAGACCGCGCCCATATATTGGAAGGTCTCATGATTGCGCTCAAGAATATCGACGACGTCATAAAGACGATTAAGGCTTCTAAAGATAAAGAAGTGGCTAAGGCCAACTTGATGAAGAAATTCAAGTTGTCTGATCGGCAAGCGGTCGCCATCTTGGAGATGCGTTTGCAGGGCCTGGCTAATCTTGAACAGCTCAGGGTAGAACAGGAGTTCAAGGAAAAGCAGAAACTGATCAAGGAACTAGAGAACATCCTGAAGTCGGCCACCAAGATCCGCGGCATCGTCCGCGATGAACTCAAAGTGTTGGCTGATAAATTTGGCGATGAACGTCGCACCCAGGTGGTTGCGCACGGCATCAAAGAGTTCAGTATGGAGGATCTAGTTCCCAACGAGGAGACGGTTGTAATGATGACTCGGGATGGCTATATCAAACGGCTTGAGCCGAGCACCTTTAAGGTCCAGGCGCGCGGTGGTAAAGGCGTGATGGGCCTCACGACCAAGGAAGAAGATATGGTCGAGTTCATGTTTACATCTCAGACGCATCATGACGTCCTTTTCTTCACGACCAAAGGACGGGTTTTCCAGCTTAAAGTTTATGAAATTCCCCAGGCCTCACGCGTCGCTAAAGGTACGCCGGTTGTAAATTTCCTCCAGCTCATCGGCGGCGAACAAGTCTCGTCTATCCTGCCGCTCGATAAGACGGTGTTTAGTAAGTATTTCTTTTTTGCCACCGAAAAAGGACTGGTTAAGAAGGTTGAGATTGGGGCCTTCGCTAATGTCCGTCGCAGCGGACTAATTGCCATCAAGATCAAGGAGGACGACAAGTTGATCTGGGTCAAACCCACTTCCGGGAGCGATCATGTTCAGCTTATTACGGCCCAGGGACAAGTAATTCGTTTCGCCGAAACCGACGTTCGGGATATGGGCCGCGGCGCCGCTGGCGTCCACGGTATCCGGTTACATAAGAATGATCTCGTGATCGGCATGGGCGTCGCTAAAATGGACAAGGAAAAGAAGCGCCGCTATCAGATCCTGACCATCATGGCTCATGGTTTCGGAAAGAGAACTGATCTGAGCGCGTATAAGGTCCAAGGCCGGGGCGGCAGTGGCATCAAGACCGCCAAGGTTACCACTAAGACCGGCGACATTACGAATGCTTTCCTGATCAACGCCGATTCTATGGAAGGACGCGATCTGATAATCATCTCTTCTAAAGGTCAGGTAATCAGGACACCTTTCAAGTCCGTCAGTCTTCTTGGTCGCGATACCCAGGGCGTCCGGATTATGCGTTTTAAGGACGCGGGCGACAAGGTAGCCGGCGTAACCTGGATCTAGTTAGTTTTTAGCAGCCTTATGAAAAAATTTCTTCAAGAATTCAAGGAGTTTGCCGTCAAAGGCAATGTTATCGATCTGGCGGTCGCCGTTATCATCGGCGGCGCCTTCGGCAAGATAATCTCTTCGTTCGTCGCGGATGTAATCATGCCGCCACTTGGTCTCCTGATGGGCGGTATTAATCTGTCAGATCGAAAATGGCTCCTTAAAGAGGCAGTCGGAGATCGGCCGGCCATCATCATGAATATCGGCGCCTTCTGGCAGAACGTTCTAGATTTTCTCATCATCGCTCTGGCGGTCTTCCTGATGGTTAAAGCTGTTTTGGTCCTGAAGGAGAAAGTAAAAAAAGAGGATAAACCAGACGAACTACCGGTGGCGACTTTGACGAAAGATCAAGAATTATTAGCGGAAATAAGGGATCTCTTGAAGGCAAAAGATAGTCGTTAAGAGAAGGGGCCCCGTGCCCCTTTTTTGATACTATAAAAAAATCCCCGCATACTCTATAATCTAAGTATATGGATAATTTTTTTACTATCGCTTTACTACTCGTTTTGACCGTCGGCATCATCGCCGTCATTTTCTTGCTACTCCGTCAGAAGGGGGGCGGCTCGGACGAGAAGATGGGCGCGCTCCTTGAGAGACTAGAGATGCTCCGTCAGCAGAATAATGAGCTTCGTCAGGAGATGGACAAGAAACTCTCAGAGACACATCGAACTAATCAAGAGCAGTTCGGACAGAACGCTAAGATTGTTCAGAATATTACTTCTCAATCGGCCAAACTGATTGCCGAGGTGACTGAGCGTCTGACCAAACTCGACGAGACGAACAAGCAGGTGGTAAATTTTTCCGCCCAGCTCCAGGGTTTGCAGGATATTTTAAAGAATCCCAAGCAGCGGGGCATCTTGGGGGAGTATTTCCTAGAAGAAACTTTAAAAAATGTCTTGCCGCCTAGGTCCTATCAGATGCAGTACCCTTTCAAGGACGGTACGATCGTCGATGCGGTGGTTTTCGTCAAGGACAAGATCATTCCGATCGACGCCAAATTTTCGTTAGAAAATTACGAGCGGCTCATCAACTGCGATGACGTCGAGACACGCAAGAAACTAGAGCTGCAGTTCAAGCAGGACCTAAAGAACCGGATTGATGAGACTGCCAAGTATGTAAAGACGGCGGAAAATACCCTGGAGTTCGCCTTCATGTTCATCCCGTCTGAAGCGATCTACTACGATTTGCTCGTTAATTCCGTGGGCGCCGTTAAAGTGAATACCCGCGACTTGATCGAATATGCCTTCCGCGACAAGAAAGTAATCATCGTTTCGCCGACCTCTTTCCTGGCTTACCTCCAGACCGTCCTCCAGGGCCTTAAAGCCATGCAGATCGAAGAACAGGCTAAGGAGATCATTGCCAAGATAGAAAAGCTGCAGAAGCACATGGGCAGCTATGACGAATTCATGAAGAAACTTGGCGTTAGCATGTCAGCGACGGTCAACCATTATAATAATGCCTACGTGGAGTTTAGGAAGATTGATAAGGACGTGACGAAAATCACGGATACGGAGAGCCGGATCGAAGTCCTAAAGATCGAACGGCCGAAGGCCAACTGATTCTATGGCGGATATGTTCCCGATAAACGCCGCGTCGCTTCCGGAAGCGGTCATCAAGACGATCGCTTTCTTCGATTTGTTTGATTACCCGCTTACACCTTTAGAAATTAGGAACTATTTAGGAGAAGATAGGCCTCTTAGTGACGTCCGTCGGATCTTAAAGAGCACTGATCGGTTGGCCGAGAGGCAGGGCTTTTATTTTTTGGCCGGACGGGAGGAGATCGTCGAAATCAGGCAGCAGCGCCATAATTACGCCGCTCGGAAGATTCGGATCGCGCGACGTTTCGCTCGTTTATTTAGTCTCTGCCCCTGGGTGAAGAGTGTTGCCCTCGCTAACTCGATCGGCGCCTTCAATCTACGCGACGGAAGCGATATTGATTTTTTTATCATCACCGCACCGGGTCGGATCTGGCTCAGCCGTTTGTATTGCACCGGATTGGCCAAGCTGCTAGGCCGTCGTCCGACCGCTCGGGAGAAGCGTGACAAGATCTGTCTCAGCTTCTATTTGTCGGCTGATCGCCTGGCTATAGGCGATTTGCGCTTAGCAGGAGCAGATCCATATTTTGATGAGTGGCGTCGTCAGTTAGTTTTATTGTATAATAAAAATAATACTTACGAATGTTTCCTGGCGGCTAATAGACTTTTACCAGTTGAGGCCGCCGTGGTTTCTGAAACACCTAATCTCAGTAACAGTTTTTTAGAAAGCGCGGCGCGTTTTTGGCAGCTCAGGATAATGCCCGCGGAGTTAAAGGCCGCCAATCATAGTTCGGACGGAGTGGTGATCAGTGATCAAGTCCTTAAATTTTATCAGCGCGATCGGCGTCGAGAGTTTAGAGAAAAATATGTTCAAAAAATTCAGGAACTTTTTAAAAAAAACGATTGAATATTCTTTTTATTTGTTTGTCTTCCTCTTGCCGTGGCAGACAAAATTGATCTTTCGGCCCGGCGAGACAAATTTTACGGAAATTAGTCTCTACCTGAGTCACCTCCTTCTCCTCCTAATCTTGATCGCTTTTTTCATCTGGCAGCTATATCGCCGGGAAGAGGCGGAGCCCATTTCACCGCTCTGGCTGGCGCTTGCTGTTTTTGAGCTTACCGTCCTCATCTCTTTCTTTTTTGCTCCTGACCAAATTCTGGCTTTTTACCATTACGCCCTGCTCCTTATGGGGATAGGTCTTTTTTATATGTTGCGGGCGGGGACATTCAGTTACAGCTATGAAGACAGCCGGCTCGATAGCGCTAAAGTGATCGGCAGTCTTTTGGTTAGTCTTTTCTTTCAAGCCTCTCTGGGTCTTTATCAATTTCTGATGCAGAGCGCACCGGCCAATAAATACCTCGGTTTGGCAGCGCATTATGCCGATATGTCCGGAACGGCTGTCATTGAGACCGCCTCTGGTCGTTGGTTGAGAGCATATGGTGGTTTAGATCACCCCAATATACTGGGCGGAGTTTTAGCGATTGCTCTCATCGTAACCGCCTATCTTTTGGCCAAGCGTAAGATGATTCGTTCCCGTCGGGAGGCGTTCTCATCGGTTCTCTTGTTTATTTTTTATTTCATCGCGCTCGCTGCTTTATTTTTCAGTTTTTCCCGTAGCAGCTGGTTAGCTTATTTAATTGGTCTGGCGGTTTTGGCGGTGACGCTTTTTCTAGCTAAGGATCGTTGGATCTTGGGCCGCTTCCTAGTCCTCCTGTTCTTTTCCGCTTTGATGTTGTTTATCATCGCCTTTCCTTATCGCGAGCTAGTTTTTGCCCGGACAGCCGGCGTCTGGCAGGGCAGTCGGTTGGAACAGCGGTCGCTTGATGAGCGACAGGAGTATTTGGGCCAGGCGGGAAACATCATTAGGGAAAATTGGTTGTTCGGCGTGGGGACAGGCAATTATGTAAAATCGCTGGCCCAGCGCGATTTGGTCCTAAAGGAGGCCTGGTCTTATCAGCCGGTTCATAACTCCTTCTTGCTTCTCTTAGCGCAAAGTGGCCTTTTGTCTCTTGTTTCTTTCTTGGCTTTTCTCTATTTCTTAATTAAAAAAGACCGCCGAGCGGTTTTTAGCGGAGCGGTCCTAGCGGGACTGATTGTAATAATGCTTTTTGACCATTGGCTGGTTAGCCTGCCTTTTGGGGTGCTCTTTCTTTTTCTTGTCCTTTCTTGGCTATAGCTGATACCGGTTGTCCATCTTCATCAATACGGCCAACGATTTGGTAACGGCTATGTTAGAACGTAAGATTATTCTCTGTGTCTTGTAGGGTTTTGAGTAAGAGTCTAGTCCGGCCAGCCGGGCTTTTTTAATCTGTTCTTTGACGGAGTTAAGGATAGCGGCAGCCCCCCAAAATAGCTGTTATTCTCGATGTGGCGTTTTGAATATTGATATTTCCCTTAGGAGATCTTGGTCTTTTGAATTATACCGAGGATTGTGGTAAATTTAAACCACGTTAAACCCTAAATTTATGAATAAATATAAAGTAACTCGCCTGTCAAATAAGATTCCGCTCATCGTCGTACCAGTCAAAGGGGCGGCGACGGCGACTGCTCTGGTGATAGTCAAGACCGGTTCGAAATACGAAAAGCGGAGTATCAACGGACTGTCCCATTTCCTGGAACACATGTTCTTCAAGGGGACAAAGAAGCGGCCCACCGCTCTTGCGCTCTCAAGCGCCATGGATATCTTGGGTGGAGAGTATAACGCCTTTACTTCCAAAGAGTATACCGGCTACTTTGTAAAGGTCGCTTCGTCAAAATTGAGTCGCGGTCTGGAAATAATCAGCGACATGCTGCTTCATTCTAAATTCGAAGAAGAAGAGATTGAGCGGGAAAAGGGAGTCATTATCGAAGAGATAAACATGTATGAAGATAATCCTCGCCTGCACATCGAAGATGTTTTTGAAGCCTGCCTCTATGGCGACTCGCCGGCTGGCTGGGAGACGATTGGTTCTAAGAATAATATTCGTCGGTTCAAGCGCGCCAATTTTGTAGATTATTTGGCTCGACAGTATGGGTCCAAGAGTATTAGCCTCATCCTGGCCGGGAATATCCGGGCTGCCGACAAAAAGACCGCGAGCCGGCTCTTCTCCGCCTTCGGTTCTAATCCCTGGCAGCCTAGCGCCCCGACGCCGGATAAGCAGCGGTCTCCTCGCTTGCGCGGGGCCTACAAGAAGATCGATCAGACCAACCTTTCGCTCGGTGTCCGCACCTATCCGATCGGGCATCCCGATGAGTTTAAAGTAAAACTTCTATCGATTATCCTCGGCGGTTCTATGAGTTCCCGTTTGTTTATTAGCCTACGCGAGCGGCGCGGATTAGCCTACTCCGTCCACACACTTACCGAAACATATCGCGATGCTGGCTATCTGACGACCCAGGCTGGCGTGCCGCGCGCCAAGACTGGCGAGGCTATAAGTATCATCATGGACGAGTACCGGCGCATCAAGGAAGAGTTGGTCCCGGAGAAAGAGCTTAGGCGGGCTAAAGACATGCTGCAGGGTAAGTCGCTTCTCCAGCTGGAAGCGACGGATAATTTGGCTAACTGGTACGGCCGTCAGTCAGTCTTGCGCTCGCAGATAATCACGCCGGGAGAATTCTTGCGTCGCGTGAGAGGTGTAACAGCGGCCCAGTTGCGCCAGACTGCCCGGAAAATCTTCGTGAATCGCGGATTGAATCTGGCTCTTATCGGTCGCGAGCCGGCCCAGAAATTTAAATCGACTCTTAAATTTTAATCATGGCGGAGCTCCTTAGCCAACTGAACCCCGCTCAGCATCAGGCCGCCACCCACGAGGACGGGCCGCTACTTATCGTTGCTGGGGCCGGGACGGGGAAGACGACAGTTCTTGTGAACCGCCTGGCTTACCTGGCGGTAGAGAAGAAGATCCCGACGGACAATCTTCTTCTTTTGACTTTTACGGAGAAAGCCGCTGGTGAGATGGAAGAGCGAGCCGATAAGATTCTGCCGTACGGCTACGTCGACCTTTGGATCAGTACCTTTCACAGTTTCGGGGAACGCGTGCTCAGAGAGTTCGGGCTCGACATTGGCCTGGGTGCCGGCTTCCGGCTGCTGACCGAAACCGACCAGTGGGTGCTCATCAAGAAGAATCTCGACCGTTTCCGTCTCGATTATTATCGTCCACTCGGCAACCCCACCAAGTTCATCTCCGAACTCATCAAGCACTTTTCCCGCCTCAAGGACGAGAATATTTCGCCGGCCGAATATCTGAAACACGTTGAGGAGTTGGAGTCTGACCAGGATAACCGACTGGGCGGACAGAGCATCGGCAAGCGGGCGCCGGCCGAAGGTGAGGCAATGGAGATCGGCCGCCTCAAGGAGCTGGCCGAAGCTTATCATACTTACAACGAGCTCCTAGTCGAGAACAATCTGCTAGATTTTGGCGATTTAATCCTTTATACTTTGAAACTTTTTAGGGAACGGCCCAACATCCTAGAGTTTTACCGACGGAAGTTCCGCTATATCATGGTCGACGAATTTCAAGATACGAATTGGGCACAGTATGAGCTGGTCAAGTTGCTGGCGGCGCCCGGAAACAACCTGGTCGTGGTCGGAGACGATGATCAGTGCCTGCCTGGCGATACTTTAGTCTTGACCAAGCAGGGAGAGAAAAAGATCAGGATGATTAAGACCGGGGATGAAGTGGCTACGGCCGTCGGTCGGGGCAGTTTGGGCTATAGTCGTGTTAATCAGGTCAGCCGTAATAAAAAGACGGCTCGGTTTTTGACTTTTACCACAAAGTCAGGGCGGAAGATTACCGCGACTGATAATCATAAGTTTTTTTGTTTTACGCCGCGCATATCCGGCCGCAAACACTACTATGTCTACCTGATGTATAAACAGGGCTTAGGTTGGCGCTTAGGCATGACGAGCGACCTGGCCACGCGCCTCCGCTTGGAAAGGGGAGGCGATAAGATAATAGCGGTCAGTCATCATAATATTCTCGAAGAAGCCAGATACAACGAGGTATTCTTGTCGCTGAGTTATGGTATCCCGACCGGCTGTTTTCAGGAGAGAGACGGCATAATGGATAAGAAAAAATGGAGTGAGCGTCTTTATAAAGAATTAAAAACAGAAGATGGAGTTCGGCGCCTGGCCCGTGATTTGCATATCGATTTGGCTTCGCCACCCTATACCCTGGAAGCGGTGAACCGCGGCAGTAAGTTGCGCCTCAAGATAAATTTGGAAATGTGTCATCGCAATTACCCTTCTAAAACAGCCCGTAGGGGCTGGATGTCTGCCCCGCAGATATCTCATAATTTAACGATCGATACCAGTGACCAGATGGCCATCTTAAAGTTAGAAAAGATGGGTTTTAAGTTGAAAAAAAGTATCGCTGGAAAAAGACTGCGTCTGTATGACAGAGATCTAAAATATCTAGGCAAAGTCGCTCGCCAGATACAACAGGAGATTGGCGGGTTTATTGAGCCGCAGATGCGGATCGCTAGAGTTAAAGAAAAATATTTAAAAGCCCTGGTTATCCCGGCCAAGAATATTTTTCCCGGCATGTTTTTGCCGGTCGTGACCGGTGAGGGTTTAGTATATGAAGAAGTGGCGGGGCGGGTGGAAAAGAGGCGGACGGCTACTGTTTATGATTTAGAAATCGAGCGAACCCATAATTTTATAGCTAACGGCATTGCGGTCCATAATTCCATATATAAATTCAGGGGCGCTTCTTTGTCCAACATACTACAGTTTAAAGACGATTATCCATCCACCCGAGAGATAGTTTTAAGTGAGAATTACCGTTCTCGTCAGGAGATCTTGGATCAAGCCTATGATTTTATCCAGCACAACAATCCTAATCGTCTGGAAATAAAACTGAAAACTTCTAAACGCCTTTTGGCTAAAGGGCTTGTCTCCAAGAAGATATGTCCGGAGCCGGGGGTCCAATATTTAAATTTTGATTCCCACGCTGACGAAGTCTCTTACGTCGTGCAGAAGATCGCCGCTCTCTATGAAGCGGGCCAAGCGGAAGGAACTAGTTGGTCGGACTTTGCCATCTTAGTCCGGGCGAACGATACAGCTGAGGCCTATGTTAAAGAATTGAGCCGCCGGAATATTCCCAATCAGTTCATGTCCTGGCGCGGCCTCTATTATAAGCCGCTCATCCTCGATATCCTGGCCTATTTTCGCCTGCTTGATAATTACCACGAGTCGGCCGCCCTGTTCCGTGTCCTGAATATGGAAGCTTTTAAGGTTTCCCATCCGGACCTTATTACGATTAATAAGATGGCGGCGCGCAAAGTCTGGTCGCTCTACGAAGCGCTTAAGAATGTGAATGCGATCCCGGCTGTAGACGCTAAAAGCGTGAACAATATAAACAAACTACTGTCGCTTATCGAGCGTCATTCGCAGCTAGCGGCGACGGCTAAGCCGACTAAGCTCTTTTTACACTTTGCCTATGACTCTGGCTTGCTTGCCAATTTGGATCGCGATCGAGATGTCGAGCTGTTTTCTTATCTCAACCAATTCTATCAGAAGATCAAGAAGTTGGAGGAAGCCGAGCCAGATTTGCGACTTAAAGATTTTTTGGCGACCATCAATTTAGAACTTGAGGCGGGCGAGACTGGCGCCCTCAAGCTCGACTTCGCGGACAGTGACACTGTCCGCATCATGACTGTTCATGGTGCCAAGGGGCTGGAATTTCCTTATGTATTCCTTGTGAACCTGGTTGATAAGAAGTTCCCGACCATCACTCGGAGTGAGAAAATTTCCATCCCCGATGCCCTGGTCCGGGAGAAGATCGCGGCGGAAGCGAAAGAAAGAACAGCCAGCCACTGGGAAGAAGAACGGCGGCTATTCTATGTCGCCTTAACCCGCGCTAAGATTGGGCTCTATCTAACTGGCGCTAAAGATTACGGCGGTCTCCGGGAGAAGAAACCCTCGCGATTCATAACGGAGCTGGGGATAGCGAGCGGAACAGTGCCGGAATTACTGCTTAGCGAGAAGAACGAATTCCTGCGCGATCTCCATCACTTGAATTCGCGCCCTCTTACTCTGAGTCGTCCCCAGGCGCTGGAAGACAAGTATCCTTTGCCGGAAAAATTTTCCTTTTCGCAGTTGGCCGCCTATTCCACTTGTCCGCTCCAATATAAATTCGCTTTCGTTCTCAGGGTACCGGTTCCCGGCGACAAGGCCTCGTTCATTTTTGGTCGTGTCCTCCATAACACCTTGTACAATTTTTTCTTACCGCTTCTGGACGAGCGTCGCCAAGCGAACTTATTTTCCGGTTTAGCCGAGACGAACAAGAAAGCGGTCCCCGAGCTTATCAGTGAGAAGCGTCTTCTGGAGATATATTCCGAGTTCTGGCAGCCCGACGGTTACGCTTCAAAAGACGAACGGGATAAATATCAGGCCAAGGGGCGGGCCGCTCTCCAGAAATTCTGGGAATCATATCGTGCTGCGTCCGCTCCGGAGATTATGTTTCTGGAAAAGAAATTTTCTTTTAAGCTAGGAAGCGACGTCATCAAGGGGACGATTGATCGCGTCGACAAACTATCCGACAGTACTCTCGAGATCATCGATTACAAGACGGGCCAAAGCAAGGAGAAGTTAGAATTTGCCGATAAGCGGCAGCTCATCCTCTATCAGCTATTTTTGGAAGAGTTTCTGGGTAAGCCAGTTAGCGTACTCAGTTTCTATTATCTGGAGAGCGGCGAGAAGCTTAGTTTTCAGGCGACCGAGAAGGACTTCACCAAGCTCCGCCTAGAGATGACGGCTCAGATTGCCGCGATCAAGCGGCGGGAGTTTGCCCCGACCCCGTCACTCATGTGCCGCTACTGTGATTTTCGCGATATTTGCGAGTTTCGTCAGGTTTAAGATACAATTATTATATGACTACCACTAATGACCGCCTGATCAGCCCCATCGAACGTCAGGGTGACGAGACCCTGGATACTTCTTTGCGCCCTAAGACCCTGGCGGAATATGTCGGCCAGGAGAAGATCAAAGAGAATCTAGCGATTACAATTGGCGCGGCCAAGAAACGCCAGGAACCGATTGAGCATGTCCTCCTTTACGGTGCGCCCGGTTTAGGTAAGACAACGCTTGCTCATGTCATAGCTAAAGAGATCGGGGCGGATATCCGGGTCACTTCGGGGCCAGCCATTGAGAAGAGCGGCGACCTAGCTGCCATTCTCACCAACCTGGAGCAGGGCGATATCTTGTTTATCGACGAGATCCATCGCTTGCCCAAGGCTGTTGAAGAGATTCTTTATCCGGCGATGGAAGATTATGCTCTCGATATTATCATGGGTAAGGGGCCGAGTGCCCGCACCTTGCGTCTCGATCTCCCGAAGTTCACGATTATCGGCGCGACAACTCTCGCTAGTCTGTTGTCCTCTCCTTTGCGCGATCGTTTTGGCATCACTTATCATCTCAATTTCTACGAAACGGCCGATCTTTCCCGGATCATTGCCCGGAGTGCGGGCATCTTAGGCGTAGAGATCGACGATGACGCCCGCGAGGAGATCGCTCGGCGTAGCCGGCGTACCCCGCGCATCGCTAATCGCCTCTTGAAGAGGGTGCGGGACTATTGCGATATGAAGGGCGACGGGCGCATTTCTCTAAAAGACAGCCTGGAAGCGTTTAAGATGCTCGAAGTGGATAGCCTGGGGCTCGATCTCGTGGACCGGCGCATCTTGGAAACGATCGTGAACAAATTTCAGGGTGGACCGGTTGGTCTGAATACTCTGGCCGCCGCGACTGGGGAAGAGATGGACACCATTGAGAACATATACGAGCCTTATCTGATGCAGCTCGGCTTCCTCGACCGCTCACCGCGTGGTCGGCTTGTGACCGCCTTAGGCTACCAGCACTTGGGGCTCAAGGAGCCGGGGACGGTCAAATTGGTTTGATTATGGATTACAGAGTCGAAGATTTCAATTATTACCTTCCTCCGGAACTGATCGCTCAGACACCGGTTAAACCGCGGGACCACTCGCGGCTTTTGTTGCTTGATAAGAAAAAAGGGAAGACGGATCAGGCTCATTTTTATGACCTACCTGATTATCTGCAGGCCGGTGACGTTCTGGTCCTTAATGACTCTAAAGTTTTTCCCGCTCGGTTGATCGGCCATAAGGCCAGCGGCGGCCGGATAGAGATTTTTCTCCACCAGCCCATTAGAGGAGCGCTCTGGGAGTGCCTGATTGGCGGACGTATCAGGGAGGGGATCAAGGTCATGTTTTCCAGCGGGCTGTCGGCGACGGTGGCTAAGGATAATGAAGACGGTACGTGGCAGGTAAAGTTTGATCGGAGCGGTGCCCGCTTCTGGCGAGTGATCAACCGCATCGGTCTTGTGCCACTGCCACCCTATATCAAGCGCCCCATCAAGACGGTAAGCGATAAGGCGGACTATCAGACGGTTTTTGCGGATCCGGCGAAGGCCGGTTCGGTTGCGGCCCCGACGGCAGGTCGGCATTTTACCAGACGTCTACTCAAGCGCCTGGCCGCGCGCGGCGTAAAGATTGTATATGTTACCCTGCATGTCGGTTTGGGTACTTTCGCGCCTGTCAAAGTCCAGAAGATAAGCGACCATAAGATGCACAGCGAGCTGGCCGAAGTCGGTGTGTCAGAGGTTCGGACTATCCGTCAGGCCAAGGCCGAAGGGCGACGGATAGTTGCCGTAGGCACGACGAGCGCCCGGACGCTGGAATCGCTTGATCTGGCTAAAACTAGGAAGCAGACCTTCCGGACCGATATCTTCATCTATCCGGGTTATAAGTTCCGGCTAGTCGATGCCCTGATCACCAATTTTCACTTGCCACAGTCTACCCTTCTTATGCTCGTGAGTGCTTTAGCAGGAAAAGCCAATATTGACAAGGCTTATCAGGAAGCCATCCGTCAGCGCTATCGCTTCTTCAGCTACGGTGATGTGATGTTTATTTACTAATATAAGAGTAAATAAGCCATTTGATTTTTTTATGATTTTCTGATATAGTAGGAGACGTTATCAGCCGTTACTAGGTGTTTTTAATATATAGATATGAAAAAATTTGTCGTATTTGTCTGGGAAATAGCAAAAGTCGTGGCCATATCTTTGGCGATAATCCTGCCGATCCGTTATTACCTGATTCAGCCGTTTTACGTGAAGGGCGCCTCGATGGAACCCAATTTCTTCGATCACGAATATCTGATTATCGATGAGATCAGCTATCGTTTCACGCCGCCCGAGCGCGGACAGGTCGTCGTTTTTCGTTATCCCCGTAATCCCCAGGAATATTTTATTAAAAGAGTAATCGGGCTGCCTGGCGAAGAAATCCAGATCAAAGACGGACAAGTCTGGATATATAATGAGGAGAGTCCGGACGGTTTCCGGCTTCAGGAAGATTATTTGCCGGCTGATCTCATGACTTTTGGACAGTCAACGGACATCCAGAGCGACCGGGTCACTATCGGACTGGACGAATATTACGTCCTTGGCGATAATCGTAATGCTTCTAAAGATTCTCGTAGTTTCGGACCGGTTAGTCGTAATTTTATAACCGGTAAAGTGCTCTTGCGCGGTTGGCCTTTCGATCGTGTGACCGTCTTTGACGGAAGTTATTGGCCTCAATATAATAATTAATGCCTTTTTAGGATAAGCGTTATGCCGAGAAGAAAAAAAACCTCCATCGAACTAGCCAAGAAGAACGAGCGCCGGACGGATAAGACCCCGGCTCGTCTGTTGGGTATGAAAG
>CAZLGE010000004.1:0-27216 GCA_964559375.1 uncultured Gammaproteobacteria bacterium
TCGAAACCGTCAAAGAACTCTACGCCAACCAGGAACCGCTCGATATCGTAACCTTATCCAACCGTCTTGACGAGAAGAAACAGTTAGCCACTGTCGGCGGACGCAGTTATCTGGCGCAATTGACCGGATCGGTCGCTACCTCCGGTAATATCTCCCATTACGCCAATATCATCCAGCGGAAAGCCACTCTGCGGCGTTTACAACAAGCGGCCGCGGAAATTTCCAGCCTCAGCTTCGACCAAGAGCGGGAGATTGACGAGATACTAGATGAGACGGAAAAAAAAGTGTTCGGCGTCTCCCGAAAATATCTCAAAAACGCTTTCCTGCCGATCGATAACCTCCTGGCTGAGGCCTTCGACCGCATTGATGAGCTCCATAAATACAGCGGCAAACTGCGCGGCCTCTCGACCGGCTTCCCCGATCTGGACAATCTCTTAGCCGGACTACAAAAATCCGATCTGATAATTTTGGCGGCGCGTCCATCGGTCGGTAAGACCTCCTTTGCCCTGGATATCGCCCGCCAAGCCGCTATCAAGAGCAAGGAGGGGGTCGGTATCTTCTCTTTGGAAATGAGTAAAGAGCAACTCGTCGACCGCATGCTCTGCGCCCAGGCGAATGTCAGTCTCTGGAAGATGCGTACCGGCAACCTGTCCGATAAAGAAGAAGATAACGATTTCGCCCGTATCGGCGAAGCCATGGGTAAACTGGCCGAAGCTCCGATCTTTATCGACGATTCCGGCACTCTCTCCATCATGGAAATCCGCGCCAAGGCGCGCCGCCTCCAGATGGAAAAGGGTCTCGGGTTGATCGTTATCGACTACCTACAGCTCATGGAAGGCCGCGGCAAATATGGAGATAATCGTGTGCAGGAAATCGCCGAAATCAGCCGCGGACTGAAATCAATCGCCCGCGAACTTAATATTCCGATCCTGGCTCTCGCCCAGCTGTCCCGCGCCGTGGAGCTCACCCATCCGGCAATCCCGAAGCTCTCTCATCTGCGCGATTCCGGGTCGATCGAACAAGACGCCGACGTCGTCATGTTCATCTATCGGAAAGCTGCCGACCGCGGTTATAACCCCAACGACTTGCCGCTTGAGGAACGCCACCGCGCCGAGATCCATATTGCTAAACATCGTAACGGCCCGACCGGCAAGGTGGATCTTTTCTTTGATGAAAATACCGTCAGCTTCAAGACGCTGACCAGAAAGATGATGGAAAATACACCGGTCGCTCCGGCCTCCATCGAATTTTAATCTCACTAATACTTAACGACAGAATATGTTCAACAAACTCAAGCAATTCAAGGAACTGCGCACTCAGGCTAAGACCATGCAGAGCGCCCTCGCCCAGGAAACCGTCACGGAAGAAAAAAACGGCGTGAAGCTTGTTCTGAACGGGAACATGGAGGTCATCGAGCTGCATCTTAATTCCGAGCTTGCCAAAGATGCCCAGGAAGCGGCCCTCAAAACTTGCTTCAACGACGCCCTGAAGCGCGCCCAAAAACTAATGGCTAAAAAACTCCAAGATATGGGCGGCATTCCCGGCCTATCCTAAACTTAAAGCCGCCACCAGCGGCTCACAGCCATGAAATATCCTCAAGCGATCCAAAATCTGATTGACCGTTTCTCTTCCCTGCCTAGTGTCGGTCCGAAAACGGCTGAGCGTTATGCTTTCCATCTGCTCAAGCAGCCCGATGAGAAACTGGAAGGCCTGGCCGTCGCGATCCGGGAACTTAAAGAAAAAACCACCCGCTGCCATCTCTGCCTGGCCACCACCGATATGGATCCTTGTCCGATCTGCTCAGACAAGAGCCGTGAAAATGGCCTTCTCTGCGTCGTCGAAGACAACCGCGACCTGGCGGCGATCGAATCGACCGGCGGTTTCCGCGGCCGCTACTTCGTTCTCGGCGGGCTAATCAACACGATCAACGAAGTCCGGCCCGAAGACCTACCGATCGCGGTTCTGGCCAAGCGGATCAAGGCGGAAAATATCCAGGAAATGATTCTGGCCCTCAATTTTACCCTGGAAGGCGAAACCACGGCCATGTATCTGACCCGCTTGCTAAAGGATCAGGTAAAAATCAGCCGCCTAGCTAAGGGACTGCCCGCCGGATCGGATCTGGAATATGCCGATGGACTAACGCTGGCCAGTGCGCTGAAGAATCGAAGTCGCCTCTAACGACATAAAAGGCAAACAAAAAAGTTAAGGACGAGTCCTTAACTTTTTATTTCTTCTAAAAACGGGTTTAAGCGATACTGTTTATCTTGATGGCGGTAAAATGCTGACGATGACCAATCGTCCGCTTGTAGCGGGTCTTGCTCTTATACTTGACGACCGTTACTTTTGGATGGCGACCGTTCTCGACGACCGTCGCCTCAACCTTTTCGCCCAGAGACGGCTGGCCTAATTCTAAAGCCTCGCCCTCGGCGATCAGCAAGGTATCGAATTTGACGTTCTGACCGGGTTCGAGACCCAATTTTTCCACTTTTATAGTTTCTCCGGCCGATACTTTATACTGTTTCCCGCCGGTTTTGATAACTGCGATCTTCGCCATATTCTTCAAAAAAATTAATAAAAAATCAGAACTAAATCTGAGCTAAGTCAATAGTAGCAGATATTTGAAAAATGTCAATAAATGATCTATCATTAGGAAAGACTGGAATCCGCTACCCGGGTTAGTCTTTCTCAGGAGAAAATAATCTAAAATTACATAAAATATCTATGGCTAACCTACTAATTAACGGCGGACGCCAGCTGAGCGGCACCATCCGGACCAATTCGGCTAAGAATGCAGCGGTGGCAATACTCTGTGCCACAGTCATGATAAAAGGAAAGACCCAACTAAAAGACGTCCCGCGCATCGAAGAAGTTAACCGCATCATCGAGATCCTCAGTTCTTTGGGCCTCAAATTCAGCTGGACGGGCCCTCACGATTTGGAAATCACCAACTCCGGGAATCTCCACCCGGAGAAGATCGATCGCGAAGCCTTCCTAAAGACCCGTTCCGCTCTCTTGCTCATGGGAGCGCTTAGCGGCCGCCTGAAAAAATTTTCCCTACCTAAATCCGGCGGCTGCCGGCTCGGGAAACGGACGGTGAGTCCTTACTCCATCGCCCTGAACTACCTGGGAATAAAGGTCAAGACAACTGACGAAGCCTACCACATATCCTACGAGCGCAAGAGGGCGGCAGAGTTCACTATGTATGAGACCAGCGATACCGGCACGGAAAATACCATCATGGCAGCTGCCCTGACCCCGGGAGTCACCACCATCAACTTCGCTTCTGCTAATTATATGGTCCGCGATCTGGTCGCTTTTCTGAACCGAGCCGGCGCGAAGATCGTCTGGGATGGCATCAGCGTGAAAATAACCGGCGTCGATAAATTGCACCCGGTAGACGGCTATTCAATAATGCCTGACCCGATCGAATCAATGGCCTTCATCTCTCTGGCAATCACGACCAAATCAGCTCTCAAAGTCACTCATTGCCCGATTGATTTCCTTCTCTTGGAAATCGAAAAACTCAAGTTCATGGGCCAAAAATTCAAGTTAAGCCTTCCATATCAATCTAAAAACGGCCTCTTTCGACTCGTTGACATCACGATCATCCCTAGTCGCTTGAGAGCCCTGCCGGATAAGCTCCACCCCCAGCCGTACCCTGGCTTGAATATCGATAATCTTCCCCTCTTCGTACCTATCCTGACCCAAGCCGAAGGCTCGACGCTGGTCCATGATTGGATATATGAAAATCGGGCTATCTATTACACCGAACTGACCCGACTCGGCGCCAACATGATGCTCCATGATCCGCATCGTATCACCGTTACCGGCCCGACAGAGCTCAAACCCAACGAAATCGTCTGCCCACCGGCTCTCCGGCCCTCCCTCAACATCCTGATCTGCATGCTGGCCGCCAAAGGCAAATCTATCCTGAGAAATTCCTACTCTATCGATCGCGGTTACGAAAATCTCTATGACCGCCTGAACGCGATCGGCGCCAGAATCACGGTCCTTAAATCCTAATATCGTATGTCAAAAAGAATCCGTTCCTGGCTTTTTATAATTTTCATCCTGCTCTTTGTGGTCGGGACGATTCTAGTTTCGCTGTACGCTTCGGGCTATAAGATAAACTTCAATTGGCCACCGCAATTCAACCGCCTGCTCATCAAGACGGGCATGATCATCGTTGACAGCCACCCAGAGGGGGCGATCATCTACCTAGACAACGAACCACAAGCTATTTTTTCCCTTAACCCCTGGAGCGACGAGTACATCATGACGGCTAATAAGGTCCGTAATGTTCCGCCGGGCGAATATATGATCCGCCTGGAACGTGAGGGATACTGGCCTTGGGAAAAAAAGATTAGCGTCTATCCCAATCAAGCTACCACCCTGATCGACATCAACCTGTTCCGCTCCGATACGCCCGAGATGGTCATCGCCGCCCCAGAAGGAGAGCTATCTCTGAGCCCGGCTGGACGTTACCTCTACGTCGGCGGCAGCCACAAAATAGTCGCTCTACGCACCGGCCACGAAACGACTCTGTCGCCGGGAAATGATGGCCGATGGCGCCAGGGCGCCGAAGAGCTCTTATCTGGTTCCCAGCTGTATGCTCCGGGGCAGGATAAGATTACGGACTATCAGCCTCTTATCGGAACGGGGACTATTAACTTCTACGATGACCAAAACGACCGTTTATATTACAGCAAAGATGCGACGATCGGTTATCTGAACACCTCGGGGCAGGCGGCTTCCTTGGCGCTGAGTGGTGAGGATATCCTCGCCTTTTTACCCCGCGCCGATACTGTCTGGGTCCTCACCTCCGATCTAGGGCGGGCGATCTTAAAAAGATATCCTCTTCCGACCGGTCCAGCGGTACCAGGGCTAGAACTCCCCGGAATCGGTCGTTACGAATTTCGGGCTAATAACGAACCGCGCTTAACTTTATACGACAGCCTGAATAAGACCTTATATATTATAAATCCCGATAACCCCGCCGTGAGCCCTTTGATAGTCAGAGACGTCCTGAGTTGGGAGTGGATAAACAAAAATACTCTACTCTATAACAACAACTGGGAAATTTTCCGCTTGGACGTACCCAGCGGCCTGACTTCCCTCTTAACCCGCGTCGGCGAGGAAATCCGTGAAATCGTCTGGAACGCAGAAAGAAACTATCTTATCTTTTCAACCGTTGATAGTCTCCAAGCTTACGACCCCCGCCTCGAGACGATCACCAAGATCTTCCGCGCCAAAAAAATCCTGTCGCCGGTCCTCGATGCCGATAACGAAGTCTTGTATTTCTGGGCGGAGATTGACGAGCAGTCCGGCGCCTACCGCCTATCGCTACAATAAAAAGGAGGCTAGTCAAAGCCTCCTTCAGAGCTACTTCTCATATCCGATCCCCGGATATTTTCTAATCGGCTATTTGCACCACTCATTTGCCCAGCTTATCAATAAGCGCCTGGAGATCATCTCTGATCTCCGGATCCTTGAGGCCGTACTTGATAGTCGCTTTTATAAAATTAAATTTATTACCGGTGTCTAGCCATTCACCGGTTATTTTTTTACCATAAAGCGGCCGCTTCTGTTGAAGCATTTCATCATAAGCATCGGCCAATCTGATTTCTCCGGATTTTCCTTGTTTCATATTCTTCAAGATACTGATCACCTCCGGGGTAATAACATTGATTCCGACTTGGACTAAATTGGAAGGCGCTTCGCTCATTTTTGGTTTTTCAATAAACTGCCTCACTTCATAAACATCATCCCCCAAATCAACGCCGCCCATGACTCCGAACTGGCTGACTTCTTCGGGCCTAACTTCCGATAAGCCAATAACAGTGTCGCCATATTTTTCATAAGCCTCAATCACCTGCTTAACCGGAGAAATTTCCGCGTCATACAGGGTGTCGCCGAACATGACCAAAACGGCCTCATCTTCGCCGATCAAATGCGAGGCGCATAAGACGGCGTGCCCGTCACCCAGCGGAATCGGCTGACGAACATAAGAAAATTTAGCCAGGTTTTCAATTTCTTGAACTTTCTTAACTAAATCCAACTTATTTTTCTCCACCAAGGTCTTTTCTAATTCAAAAGAATAATCAAAATGATCTTCAATCGCCCGTTTACCGCGGCCAGTGACAAAGATGATCTCCTCGATTCCGGCACGGACCGCTTCCTCGACTAAATATTGAATAACCGGCTTATCAACAACCATCAGCATCTCCTTAGGCTGGGACTTCGTGGCTGGCAAGAAACGCGTCCCGAAACCGGCAACAGGAAAAATAGCTTTTTTTATTTTTTTTCTCATATTTTTAGTTTTCTCTTAAATCCCCACTTAATGAAATATTTCAGCCAGGAATCTATATGGCGCCAAGCTAACCGATCGAGAAAGACCGCTAGATACCAAGGATGCTGGGCGCTGCCGCGAGTGTGATCGTGGACCACGACCGCCTCAGGCACATAGACGACTTCGTGGCCACAGCTCCAGATCTGCCGAGCTAAATCGATATCTTCGAAATACATGAAATATCGTTCATCAAAGAACGGCCGGAAGGACCGGCTGTCACGACCGACTATTTCCCGACGGAACAGCAGACAGGAACCCATCAGCCAGTCGACCGGCCGAATAGACTGGTGGTCGAAATCTTTCATCACGAAACTGTCAACGGCAGCCGGAAAATAGGCTCCTAAAAAAGTGCGGCGCAGGAGCGGGGTAAAGAAGCTCGGCCAACGCAAACAAGAATATTGGAGCGAACCGTCCGGATAGAGCAATTTCGGGCCGACCATAGCGGTTGAAGCATGCGCCTCAAGATAAGAGACCAAAACAGCGATCGCTCCGGGCCGAATAATCGTATCCGGGTTGAGGATCAGGATGTACTGGCCGGACGCGTGGCTTATTCCTAAATTATTACCGCCCCCCATACCCAGATTTTTCGGGCTCAAGATCAAGTTTATTTCCGGGAACTCCGTTTTCAAACCGCTCAAATCGTCACCGGAGTCATTATCGACGACGATGATCTCCCGGCGCAGCCCGGCCTCAGCCGGGCCGAGCGAAGCTAAGCAGCTGATCAGCTTGGTGCGGCTCTTATAGTTGACGATGACAATCGATAAATCCATATCAAATTATTATTTTAACTATATTCCAATACAAGTCCAGTACAGGATTAACCAAACGGTTGAGAAGCGGATTAGCAATTTCCTGGAATTCGATCCGGCCGCTAAAACTGCCGGCCAGATCAGAAAAAGGAACGGTACTTAAGCGCTTAATCTCACGGCGGTATTTATGGAGCTTAACATAATTTTTAGGGCACAGGAAATAAGCGTAAACCCGAAAAGATGTCTTGAGCCAACCATGCACACCGGCGTACAGAAGGAGCCCCAGCTGGATAGCTAAAGCGGGCGGGGTTATCAAGATCAGGAGCCAAAGAGGATAAAAAGCGAACAGGGTGAGAACACGGTTACGTTCGATATAGTAGAGCATGCGCACGCTCCGGTCGAATTCATACTTATGTCTGATCACGGATCGCGGCGCCAGGATTATCTTATGGCCGGACAAGCGGACCTTAAGACTTAATTCCACATCGTCGTGATACATATAGAACTCTTCATTATAGCCGCCGACCGCTTCCCAGACGGCCGCCCGGATAATGAACGAACAGCCGCTGGCGTAGCCGTTTATCTCCGGATAACCGCTAACGGGCCGATCCGGCTCGCCGTAGCAAAAGGTGAAGCCAAAACCGAGGAAATGAAAGATGTTCCCCAGACTGTTAATTTTTGGCACCGCCCGATCCTCATCGCCACGAGGATAAAGCAGAACCTTCGATTGAGCGATGGCCGCTTCCGGCCGGCTATCTAAGGCAATAACCAGTTGACTCAGCCAGTCAGCCTCCATCTCCGTATCCATATTGACGGTTACCAGATAATCGCAACCGTCGGCTATCGCCCGGCGAAACCCCAGGTTATTGGCGGCCGCATAATTCCCGTCCGCCCGTGTCATCAATTCCGCCTCCGGATAAGTCGCCCGTAAAAAATTCTCCGTCTCCGGCGTCGAAGCGTTATCGATCACATAAACGCAAAACGATTCTGCCGGATAATCCTGCCGACGCAAAGAATCACGACATTCCGCGAGGAAGCGGACCGCGTAATTTTGGTAATTTATCAAGATAATCCCGACTTTTTTTGGCATGTTCATTTAATGACCGTCCTAACCAATCTCCAGGCCAGACGCAGGATACGGCACTCCCAGGGCCGACCCCACTTTTCAAAATATTTTAACATGGATTCGCTGAAATATTTCTGCCCCTGGTCGCGCGGCAGCTGCTTAAAACTAGCACCCACGTAATCCAGGCAGCGCGCCTCCGGAGTGTACCAAATTTCGCCGCCGCGGGCCTGAACTTGCCGACAAAAATCGACTTCTTCAAACCAAATGAAATAACGTTCATCAAGTAATGGGTCGGCTCCGCCACTGATCCCTCGATAATTTTCTCGATTGATCAAAAAGAATGCGCCACGGATAGAGTCGACTTTAGCGGCCTTATCATAATCGAAGCCACGCGCCAGATAACCACCGATCGCGGCCGGAAAAAAATGCGGCACCTTCAAAGTGATGAGCAGCTGATCTAATAATTTTGGAAAACGCCGCACCTGCGGGACGGTTTCCCCATTCTCGTTTATCAGACGACAGCCCATGACCGTGGCCTGATGATTCGCTTCGGCCCAAGCCAAGATCTTAGCCAGAGTATCGTCTTCCACCCGCATATCGGGGTTGAGCAATAAAAGGTAGCGGCCGGACGCCTCTTTGATCGCCTGATTATTAGCCCGGGCAAATCCCAGATTCTCAATATTCTTAATGAGCCGAACACGAGGAAATTCGGTTTCCACCATAACGGCGCTCCCGTCAGACGAAGCATTGTCGACAACAAAAATTTCAAACGACAAGGTGCCGCTCGACTCATATAGGGCGGACAGGTTGCTCCGCAACTTATCTTTAACGTTCCAAGAAACGATGATGATCGATAAATCCATACAAACTGCCCAACTCTAGGGCGTGACGATTTTAACAAGCTTTATCCTTTGCTCCAGTCCCCGCAGTATCTGGACGTTATCCCGAGATACGGAAAACTCAGCTGCTAAAAACCGGATGAGCTCACGGTTCGCCTTTCCCTTCTCCGGAGCAGCCATGACGCCAATCTTGAGAGTTCCGTCACCGAGCGTCTTTAAATAACCGGTTCTTCCGGCTTGCGGAAAAACCTTTATTTTTAAAACTATTTCCCTATCTTTAGCACATTTTTCTCTATATTGGTCAAGTGATACCGCCATAATCAATGATTTCGCCACTAGTTAAAAACATCTATAGTTTAACCTCTTTTTTTCTTTTTTGAAAGCGTTAATGATATATATCCTGGCGACTGTCAAGATTTATTTTATTGCGAAAGTAGGATAAGATAAGGGAAGAATATTATCAAAAAAATGGCAATCCGCCGTTAAGGCGGAAAGCGGATCAATATCTATGGATACTAACACGGCAGAACAAAAAACTCCCTATATCCGGCCTTCTTGGGACGAATATTTCTTAAAAATCGTGGAACTGGTTGGTACCCGCGGCACCTGTGATCGCTTCCGCGGCGGCTGCGTAATAACTCGCGATAAACGCATCATCGCCACCGGCTATGCCGGTTCGCCGGTTGGTCTGCCGCACTGTGATGAAGTGGGACATGAAATGCATACCGTCACTCACGCTGACGGTACCACCAGCCGACATTGTATCCGAACGGCCCACGCCGAACAAAACGCTATCTGCGAAGCAGCCCGGATGGGCATCGCGCTCGAGGGCGGAACTCTCTATTGCCAGATGACCCCCTGCTACGTCTGCGCTAAGATGCTGATCAACGCCGGCATCAAACGGGTGGTCTGCGCAAAAGACTACCACGCTGGAGTCAGGACAAAAGAAGTCCTTAAGGAAGCGGGCATCGAGTATTCTCTTGTGGAAGAAAAGATCACCCGGTACGCCGATCAATAACTCTAAGCGGAAAAATATGAAACAATATCTCGATCTGCTGCGAGACGTGGTCGCTAACGGACGCGGCAAGGATGACCGGACCGGAACGGGAACGATTAGTGTCTTCGGCCGTCAGGTCCGCTATGATCTTAATCTGGGATTCCCCCTTCTCACCACCAAGAAAGTCCACCTTAAATCGATCATTTATGAATTACTCTGGTTCCTAAAAGGCGACACTAATATCCGTTATCTCAACGATCACGGCGTGACGATCTGGGACGAGTGGGCGGATGAAAACGGCGACCTCGGCCCAATCTACGGCAAGCAATGGACAGCCTGGGAGGGGAAAGACGGCGCAAAAATCAACCAGATCGCTGAAGCGGTCGAGATGCTGAAAAAAAATCCCACTTCACGCCGGATTATAGTGAGCGGCTGGAATGTCGCCGACTTACGTGGCCTCATCGGCGGCAAAAAGACGGCTCCTCCGCCCTGCCACACCCTATTCCAATTTTATGTTTCCGCCGACAACAAACTCTCCTGCCAACTCTACCAGCGGAGTGCCGATCTTTTCCTCGGCGTGCCTTTCAATGTGGCCTCCTACTCCCTACTGACGATGATGGTCGCGCAAGTCTGCGATCTCGGACTGGGCGATTTTGTCCATACTTTCGGCGACCTGCATATTTATAACAATCACCGCGACCAGGTCCAGCTACAACTGAGCCGCGAGCCGAAATCCTTGCCGCAACTGGTCATAAATTCGGAAATCAAAGATATCTTCGCCTTCAAATACGAAGATTTCCAGCTGGAGAATTATGATCCCGCCCCCGGCATCAAAGCGCCGATCGCCATTTAGCCCAATCTTTCAAACTATGATTCCGGTAACGATGATGATGGCGATCACTGCCGACGGCAAGATCGCCAAAGACAAGACGCAGCTGACCGACTGGACCAGCCGCGAAGATAAAAAACTGTTCCGCGAGACATCCAAAGCGCACGGCGTTGTTATAATGGGCGCCAATACTTTCCGGACCTTCCCCTCCCCCTTACCAGACCGGCTTAATGTCGTCTTCACTAAAGAGCTTGACAATCCGGAACTACCGGGCGTGAAGTGGGTAAAAGGCGATCCCGAGATAGTCCTTGAGGAACTGGAAAAACTGGGCTTCAAATCCGCCCTTCTGGGGGGCGGCGCCTTCCTAAACACGCTCTTCTTGGAGAAAAAGCTGATTTCTGAAATAATCCTGACGGTCGAACCGAGAATATTCGGCTCTGGTCTCGGTTTGTTTGACAAAACGGTCGCTGCCGGTTTAAAGTTATTGGAAGTTAAAAAATTAAATGATGATACCCTGATGTTGCACTATCGGGTTGTATATTGATTTATGTCTAAGATTATCCTCGGTTTTACCGGTCCGATCGCCAGTGGCAAGGATGTTAGTAAAAAATACCTGATAGAAAAATACGGGGCCAGTGCTTTCCGGTTTTCAACCGTCATGCGCGACTTGCTGGTTCGTCTGGGTTTAGAAATAAACCGCTATAATCTCTCCCACCTCTCCACTAGCCTCCGTCAGACCTTCGGCGAAGATCTCTTTGCCAGAACTGTAGCCCGGGACGTCCGTGGTGCCGAGACTGACCTGATAGTGGTGGACGGCATCCGCCGTCTAGCGGATATTGAACACCTCAAGGATATCCCCGGCTTCCATCTGGTAGCAATTGACGCGGACCCTCGTGTCCGCTTTGAGCGGCTTGTTACTCGCAACGAGAATGTCGGGGACAACACTAAGACTTTTGAACAATTCCAACGGGATGCCGCGGAGCTGGAGACCGAAATCAGCATTCCGGTCGTAATGGAACAGGCGGCCCTAAAAATAGATAACTCCACCAGTTTTGCAGCGCTGTACGCGCAAATCGATAAGATCATCGCCGATATCAAAAATAAATTATGAACGGTTTCCCGGGAAAATTTATCGTGATCGACGGCACGGACGGGAGCGGCAAGACAACGCAGCTCAGTCTTTTGAAGAGCCGGCTGGAAGACGCCGGCCACATCGTCTCGCTAGCTGATTTCCCGCAATATAATACCAAGTCGGCCGGCCCGGTCGAGGAATATTTATCTGGAAAATATGGCCGCGCCGAGGATATCAACGCTTATAAGGCCTCGATCTTCTATGCCGTCGACCGTTTTGACGGGAGCGAACGAATCCGCAAATGGCTCAGTGAGGGCCGGATCGTCCTCTGCAACCGTTACACAAGCGCCAATATGGGGCACCAGGGCAGTAAGATAGCCAACCCTCTCGAGCGCCGGGTCTTCTTTAATTGGCTGGCCGATCTCGAGTATAAGATATTTGAAATCCCCCGTCCTGATCTGACAATCATCCTCCATCTGGATCCAGCCATCGCCCAACAGCGCACCAAGGAACGGGCCCGCGAAGATTGGAATGGTAAAAACAGTGATATCCATGAAGAAAATCTTGAACATCTCAAAAAAGCGGCGGAAGTATACACGGAGATCGCCGGCAGTTTTCCGGATTTTCAGCTAATCAGCTGTATCCAGAACGGTCATGTCTTGGATCGCGAAGAGGTCAGCCTCCTGGTCTGGGCAGTCGCCAAAAAAATAATTAATGCGCCGGAAGAAAAGACTAAAGACTGGCAGCCGATCGGCCACCTGCTCGGCGCCAACCAGCAGCTAGTCGATAACCGCGAGATGCTCTTTTCTCCCGCTAAGAAAGCTGGCCCGTCCGAATCACCAACTCCTAGTCGAGAAATAATCATGACCCTGGAACAAGCTCTGGGCGAAGAGGATGGTAAGACGGCATCAACCGGTCCGGACCTGACACTCTCGGTCGAGAGGCTGAGTCCGCAAGCTGAGTTGCCAAAAAAGGCTCATTCCGGCGACGCCGCCTATGACTTGTGCGCCGCGGATTATTACTCTATCCCGCCTTACGGCCAAGCCCTCGTCTCTACCGGCCTCCGCCTGGCAATCCCCTCGGGTTACGCCGGCCTAATTTGGGATAAGAGCGGCCTGGCTTCCGAGGGGATAACCACTCTGGGCGGCGTAATTGACGCCGGCTACCGGGGCGAGGTAAAGGTAGTCATCAAGAACCTGAGTGAGAATGATCTAAATATTGTCCCCGGACGCAAAATCGCTCAACTATTAATCCAGCGGGTTGCCGAACCGCTGGTCCGTGAAGAGCCGATCACCGACACGACCGAACGCCAGGATAACGGCTTCGGTAGCTCGGGACAATTTTAAAATCTTAGCTAAATTTCCCATGAAATACGATACTATTATCGGCCTGGAAATCCACGCCGAACTAAAAACTAAGAGTAAGATGTTCTGCGGCTGCGATAACGATGCCCACGGCAAGGCGCCCAATACGACTGTCTGTCCGATCTGCCTCGGCCATCCCGGTACCCTGCCCGTTCCCAACCGACAGGCGATTGATTGGACAATCTTGACGGGCCTAGCCCTGGACTGCCACATCAGTGAGGTTTCTAAATTCGACCGTAAAAATTATTTCTATCCCGACCTCCCCAAAGGTTACCAGATTTCTCAGTATGACCAGCCGCTCGCCTATGGCGGCTTCTTAGTAATAGACGGGCAAAAGGTGCTTATCACCCGCATTCATCTAGAGGAAGATACGGGTAAGTCGCTCCATTCCCCGGATCAAACGCTCCTCGATTTTAATCGGGCCGGCACGCCGCTCATGGAACTCGTGACCGAGCCGGTCATTAAGGACGCCGCGACGGCTAAGAAGTTTGGACAAGCCTATCAACAGATACTGCGCTACTTGGAAATATCCAACGCCGATATGGAAAAGGGTGAAATGCGCTGCGAGGCCAATATCAGTGTACAAACGGAAGGCAGTTGGAAATACGAAGAAGGCGAGATCAGACCGGCTAAAAAAGGCGGCGGCTTAAATAATAAAGTTGAAGTTAAGAACATCAATTCCTTCCGCGCCATGGAAAGAGCTATTAACTATGAAATCGCCCGCCAAACGGAAAGTCTGGAAGCGGGTGAAGAGATCGCGGCTGAAACTCGCGGCTGGAATGAGGACAAAGGAGAAACCTTCAGCCAGCGCAGCAAAGAAACTTCCGCTGATTATCGCTACTTCCCCGAACCGGATATCCCTCCCCTGAAGATCTCTCTGGAACAAATCAATGAACTGCGAGCTACGCTACCCGAATTGCCTTCTAATAAAAAACGTCGCTTCGGACAGGAATATGGGCTGAGCCCTGATGTCTCCGAGATTCTCGTCTCAGATAAAAATCTGGCTGCTTGGACTGAACGGGTCATCTCCGAACTGGACGCCTGGATAGAAGCAAACGGCGACGATGCCGACCGCCAAGAAAAGAAGCTGGCCAAGACCGCCGCCAACTGGATCACCCGAGAACTCACAAAATATTTGAAAGCCGACAACAAGAAGATCGATGATCTGAAGATGACGGCGGAAAATTTCGCCGAACTGATCTGCTTGGTCTATCAGGGCAAGATCAACGCCGCCGCCGGGCAGAGCATCCTGGAAAAGATGTACTATGAAGGCGGAGATCCGACCGATATCATGGCCGAACGTGGTCTGGAACAAATGGATGATAACACAGCGCTAGAAAAAGTGGTCCTTAAAATAATTGCCGATAACCCCGCCCAAGTAGCGCAGTACCGGAGCGGCAAGACCAACATCTTTCAATTTTTCGTCGGCCAGGTAATGGCGGAGACCAACGGCAAAGCTAACCCAAAAATAGTCAAGGAATTATTGGAAAGGCTGCTAAAATAAACCTCTAAAACTGATCTGAAAGGGACTTAAACTAGGTCCAAACAAAAAAGCTCTGTCCTAAACAGAGCTTTTTTATTGTAATCTCTTGGCCATTCTCTCCGCCTGTTCCCGGTCCTTAATCCATTCAATCTTCCGGCCCTGTTTTTCCCAACGCCGGAACCAGACCAGCTGTCGTTTAGCAAAACGCCAGAGAGCGGCGTCGAGTCTTTCGACCATAAGCGGATAGGACAACTCGCCCAGCAAATATTGGCTGACAAATTTATATTCTAAGCCGAAACCTTTTAATCTTTTCCAAGATAGCCCTCCACGATGCAGATTTTCGATTTCGGTCACGAGTCCCTCTTTTTCTAAGCGCCGGATCAGGCGCTCTCTGATCCTTTTTCTCAAGATCTTGTCCGCCACCTTCAGGCCCAGGATCAACCAATCATAAGCGGATTCCTGCTTGGCAGCCACTTCGCCAGCGCCGGAAGCGATTTCCAGGTAGCGGACCAGCCGATACGGATTATTCTTATCGCTATTATTGAGGCGATCGGCAAACTCCGGTTTCAGACGACGAAGTTCCTTATAAAGCTGGTCAGCCGATAATTTTTGCCAAGCGATTTTTTGCGCTCGGTTGGCCCGTGCCGCCGGCAGTTTATAGTTATCGACAAGAGCCTGCAGGTATAGACCGCTTCCACCGACGATGATCGGCAACTTCCCTCGCCGCAAGATGTCATCGATAGCCAAGCGAGCTAGTTTCTGATAACGGGCGACGTTGAACTGCCGCCGCGGATCCGCCACGTCGATTAGATGATAGCGGATCTTCCGGCGTCCGGACCGGTACTCTGCCAAATCCTTCCCTGTCCCCACATCCAGGCCGCGATAAACCTGGCGGCTGTCGGCACTCACAATCTCGCCGCCTAGAGCGTCAGCCAATTCGACTGCCAAACGAGTCTTACCCGCCGAAGTCGTGCCCAAGATGACTAGAATCTGTGGTTTATTGTCTTTAGATAACTTTTTAACCATATTAATAAGGCCAAACGCTTGGTCTAAGAATGCTATAAAAGGTTAGACTTTCTCTAAATTCAAATTGAGAATACAAAGCTTTTCCCTTTTTTAATTTTCAAAAGCCGGTGCCGGCATTAGCGCGTCGCCAATTTCTTGCCCGTTTTCTTCTGTCGCGAACGTCGGCTGGCTAGCCAGCCGATAAAGACCAAAATTTCCGTTCAATTTCTGGACGAGTTCTAGCCGCAGGCCATAGGGCACCAGGCGACGCTCGTTTAAATAGTTGAGATCGACCGCGGGCAAATAAAAATTGTAATAGTATACCGGATAGTAACGGACAAGTTTAACAACGGCTGCAAAAATCTCGTCATTGGGAAAAGTGCCCATGATCACCCGCCGCTCCGGCCAGAAAAATTTATCGTGATAACGGGTGATTATCACCGCATCCGGCTCGGTAAGCGCCCAAACCCGCTCCGTGTTTATCTTCTCCGCCTTATTTATGTAATATAGATGTGCGAGTCCTTCTTCTGAGCCGAACAAGACAAAATTAAGCGACCAGGCGGCGAACGCTAAAATCGCCACTGCTTGCAAGCCAAATGCTCCAATCTGGCTCCAGCGGACCGACGCGGCCGTTCCAGCGCAAAAAAGCGCCCGACTGACACGGACCAGGGCCAGAGCGGCGAGCGGCATGAAACCCAGATAGATGGGTAGCCAATAGCGCGTGTAGGAATTGCCGATCGTGAAGCGCGTCAGGTCCGGATTATCATTGAACTGCCAAGAACCGTAATAAAAGACCAGAAAGGCACTCACCCCCAGCCAGACCAGAAGAACGATCAAATACTTTTTCCGGGGCCGCCAGACGTTCTGGACTATATATAATATCAAACCCATTAGACCGGCGTAGACGAGAACAGGAAACATCTCAAAAATATAGTGCTTGACCATTACCACCGATTGTCGTGCGTTGAAACCGAAGTAAAAGACATTGTCAAAAATCCGTTGCCAATACAGTCGAATATAGGCTAACCAGTCGCCGGCTCGACCCAAGTTCCAAAGCGCGCGGCCGCTCTCGGCAATATCGTCCAGTGAACGGTTCATCTCGTTATAACCACCATACCAAAAAGAGTTATAAAGGATCTGATTATAATAAGCGACCGGAACAAGCGGCGCAGCCGCACCGGCTAGAAAAAGGATTAACTTAGCGAGCCCCAAACGGCGAGCGTAGAAAAGCCAAGCTAAAAATAGCGCCGGCGCTAGCCAAAGTATCTCTGATGTACGGGTAATTACGGCCGCGCCGATAAAGAGCCCGCCGCCGAGCGAAGCCAAAAGCTCAAGCCAATATCGCCCCGGCAAAGATCGAGACAAGAAACGGCGTTTCGGCTGATCCGTCGGCCCGAGAGACAAGACCAGTAGATAGATTCCGGCTAGGAGGAGGACGATGAAGAGGACATTATGAAACATGCTCCGCACCGTATAATAGATATAAACGGGGAAAAATGCCAAAATGAAGGCCGACCACAAAGCGACGCGTTCGCTAAGCAAGCGCCGTACGAGCAGATAGAAGATGATAATTCCGCCGGCGGCAAATAGGGGTGTCAAAAAAGGAATGATCGCTGTTTTAAAAGCGGCGGCCAAACTGCCGTAGATCAGGATGATGCCCAAGAAACTGACCGGCTTAATCCAACCGAAATCATTACGGACGCTCCGCGGCATAAGCAAATAGTCGCCTACGACTCCGGCCCGATCAAAAAGAGCTAATTTACCCGTCTCGGCATAACTTTTGGCAAAAAAATAATTAGCGGTTTCATCGGGCGAAGACCACTTTTTATAATTATCATCCTGGGTCAAAAAGTTAAAACTGGCGGTACCGCCAAAAAAAACCAAGGCAAGGATGATAACAACTGCTAAATTGATATGCTGGCGTAAGTAAGGCATAACTCGTGATTAATGTTAACCGAAATTGCCTATTTTAGCAAGAATTTGCTACTATTTAAGGGAATATAAGCTTATGTTAAATACAGGAAGTAAAAGGCCCGGCTTAAACCTCCATGATCAACTGCTGGTGGCAGTCTGCCTGATAATTATCTGGGGCGCTCTTGTCTATTATTTCTATGCTCTGAACTGGCCGGGACTTATCGCCGTCCTCGTCCTCTCTTTTTTGAGCTTCCTTTTCTTATACTCTCTTCTCGCTACTCCTCACGAACCAGGCCCCCCGGAACCAGCCGCCTGGTCAGGCGGGCGTTCTCAGCTTATCTGGCTTTTAGCCTATCTCTGGCTATTTCTGGCGCTTGTTTTCTTACTCTGGGCCGCGCGGAGCGACCAGGCGCTCATCTCACCTTGGGAAACAGTTTCACCAATGTTCCTAGGCATCTACGCCACAGCGACCGCTCTTCTCGCCCTGGTCGTGACGCGGGAAACGCTAGGACGCGGCTGGAAAATAACCTTCCTCTCTGCTCACTACCTGATATCTTTTACCGTGGCCGTCATCGTGTACCGAATCGGCTACGGCTTCGATCCATTCATCCACGAGGCGACAATGGAGTTGATCGCGGAACAGGGCTTCGTCCTGCCTAAGACTCCTTATTATCTCGGACAATACGGGCTGGTCGTCACGCTAGCTAAAATGAGTGGCTTATCAATCGCGCTACTCAATAAACTGCTAGTACCACTAGCGGCCGCTTTACTCTTGCCGCTCGCGCTCAGCCGCTATCTGTCTTTCCAAAAGCATTTCGATACGTCGGACGATATCCGTTGGTTAACGATCCTATTCTTGCCGGTAATCGGCTATTTACCCTTCATCGTCACCACGCCTCAAAATCTTAGCTATCTATTCCTCATCCTGGCAGTCCTAACCGGCAGCCGTCGCAACGGGCTGAAGATGGCTCTACTCTTAGCTGTCGCGACTACCGCCATCCACCCGCTGACTGGCCTGCCCGCCCTGGCCTGGTGCGCCTTCCTCATCTGGCAAAGATACCGTAATCGGCTGCAAATCAGGACCGCTAAGCTATTAGGGGCGCTGATCTTTCTGGGAGCGGCTTTTACCCTACCGATCGCTTTCATGGCGGCAGCCGGCGGCCGGCTCAGTCTTGACGCGGGTCTCTATTTAGAAAATCTACGAATTGCATTATCCGGCTTTACGATGGCCGGGAGCGAAGATTGGCAACTAAATTTCGCCTACTTCTTGGTCGGTAATCGTGGTCTAATCTTGAGCATCTTAATCCTCTCGTGCATCGTCTACGCTTACCGTCGGGGCCAAAAATACGCCGGCCTTCTGGTTATTGAAACTGCTCTTCTAGTAGCCTACCTGGTAAGCCGCAGTCTAAAATTTGATGCTCTCATCGATTACGAGCAGTTTGACTATGCCGGCCGAATTCCGGTGCTAATGGTCATCTTTTCCCTGCCCTTCCTCCTGTATGCCGGGCAGGCGGCCATAAAAAAAATCCGCCGCGAGCCCAAGCTGCGACAGATCATCTGGCTCGTCTTCGCTGCCGGCGTAATGACCGTCAGCTTGTATATCTCCTATCCCCGCTTTGACCGCTACTTTAACAGCCGAGGCTACAGCACGGGTGCCGCCGATATCGCCGCCGTCCGCTCAATCATGGCCGAGGCGTCCAACCCCTATATCGTTCTCGCGAACCAACAAGTCAGCGCCGCCGCCCTCCGAGAACTGGGCTTCGGCCACTATTACGATACGGCGGTCGGGCCGCTATACATTTACCCCATTCCCACCGGTAGCCCACTCTATAAATATTATCTGGACATGGTCTATAAAAAACCAAGCCGCGAAACCATGGAGCAGGCGAGCGCCCTGGCCGGCGTCCAACAGGGATATCTTGTCGTTAATAAATATTGGTACCAAAGCGGACAAATCATCAACAACGCCAAACTGACGGCCGACCGCTTCTGGGATATCGACGGACAAGTCTATATCTTTGAGTACCGGTTCTGATCATCAGGTCCCTTAGCGGCTCTCCTTATAGTCCCAGACCGGACCGACTGAAAATACCTTACTTCCCCCCTCCTGGTGCACGAGCACCAAGAGTTTAAATTTACTAAGATCGAGATGTAAATTGCTGCCAGCGGGCATCCTGATCGATAGCTGCTGTTCTCTGGCGCGCGGCGTTTCGACCTTCAATTCGCGCACGAAGGTAGCGATAGTCTCATTGTCTGCCGTAGTCAGTTCTTCGCCGCTGAGCTCCTTGACCACTATCGATTTAAGCTCGGTTAAGCGGCTCGAAAAATTACGGATACTAGAAACCGCCAGGCGTACTTCCAAATCCATCTGCAGGGCGCTAAACATCTTAAGCAACATATTATTATTAGCCAGTATTTCGTTGATCAAGGGCAGATTGGGATCGACATAGAAATTTTCTTCGTCACGAGTGAAGCCTAAACTCTTGTCCGGCGCCGACTCTCCAGAAAAGGAGAATTTTTGCAGCGGGAGCTGGAGATTAATCCAGGCGCCAGCCGCTGTCCGCAAAGTCTGATCGCGCCAGGAGGTGGAGCGGGCAAACAGCGGCTGATTCTCTTTATCGACGTTTAAATAAGCTTTAACCAGAGCGAGTGTCGTCCAATAATTAGTCGACTGCCAGGCATTCATTTCCGCCAATTCCGCCCGTAGGGCGGCGGATTCGCGGTCGTAATTTAGATAATTGGTATTTTCGGAAAAATAGGAGTTGGCGCCAATCGGGTAAACTAAATTGATCGGATCAAGCGCCAATCCGTTACACCGGTTCTCGCCCTGCTTTTCCGAACAGATAGTCTGATTGAAAGCCGGGGTCGTCGTACCCAGATAGGCGCCGATACTAGGCGAGGTCAGGCGGCGAAATATATAATCATTAGGCCAATATGGCTCGGCCAGCAGTTTGAGGCCAACCCACGGCTTAACGGCTGATTTATCCAGCGCGCCAGATATCTCCGGCCAGCTATAGATGAGTAATTTAGCGCGCAATTTTTCCAAATTAGCCAGCGCCTCCTCATTTTTAGCAGCAAATAATTCCTCACTCTTATAATCGTCCCCGAACAATTCAATTAGGCTGTCACGATAGTGGATGTAATTGAGATCTTCCCGCAAACCCTTGAAAAACGACATGATCTTGTAAATCCGCGCCCAGCGGTTCTTCAGCTCAGGCTGATTCGCAAAGTCTTGCGCGATCAGGCTCGCGGCAGTCAGGTTGATCCGCCAGTCATTTTTATCGAGCAGACAATCCGGACAATCCGGACCACGGTAATTAAGCGGAAACGAAGAATTCAGCCATTTGGTGGTCAGATAAAAATTATTAAGCTTGGCGTTCTGCTTATAGTCAGAGGGAACGGTAAATTCCGTATAGTTACGGTTATATAGGAAGACCGGAGACTTCGCCCGAACCGCCTGTCCCGAACGGATCAAGCTGACTTCAGCTAAAACGTCATCGCGTAAATAAGGCGGCGCAACGAAATAGAAGCGGTCCGCTTCGCCAGCGGCAAACATCCCTTGGTTATCAATCGCCCCTTTAGGCGCGATCTGCCCGGACGCCGGCTTAAGGAGTTCGAGGGCGACTGCAAAAAAAGCCGTTTCCAGCCGTTCCGCTTCCAAGACAGGATCATTGATGTTGCCGATTGAGGCGAGCCGCGCCTCATAGCGCGTCTTGGCCGTCTGATAAAGATCTTTATTGATGTCCCAGAGATTATCATAAAAGACGTTCTCCTCGATATCCTTAAAAACCTCTTTCAGGATGTTTTGATAATAATAGATGATAAAATCCGAAGTGACGAGAAACGGAATTTGTTTGCTGTCTAAATTGGCATATAAGCTAGAAAAATCCGGGGATGAAGTCCAGGGATTATCGATAACCGCGAAACCCAGGGTATTCAAGCTTTCCAGATAAGGATCGAGGCTCAGCTTGCGTGAGATGTCATAATAATTCATGACATCTATCTTGACGTTAAGCGGCAGCGAGTAATCATTGATCTTCGTCGCCAGATTATTATCGGGCGCTTCGTAAAAATCAGCGAAAGTAAGATATTCGACCGCTAGATTGGAAAAAGTCGAGCTGGCACTAGCCGTCTCCTCTTCCGACGGGCTGCTCAGGTCCGGTAAGACAGCCGCCGAAGAAGAAGCACCGGTCATGGCCGGATCAGCCGGCCCAGCCGGCTGGTTAACGGGCGTCAACCAATATTTTTGGACCAATAAGAAAATAATAACACCCAAGATGATGAGTGCCGCCAGGAGCGCGGCGATCAGAATTATTTTCCGGACGGATCGCGGCTGCGGCCGGCCGCTATTGCCAGACGACGATTCTTGGTTGTCAGGAGCGCTAGTTATAACTGTTTCTTCGCCGAACATAAGCTTATCGTAAATATTTATCTTTATTCTGCAAGTGCTCCGCGTAACTACGGGCGTAGATAACTTCGCGACTATCGGGCGGGGTTAAGAAATAATAGTAATCGGTGGCGGCAGGATAGATAGCGGCACGGATAGCGAGCAGACCAGGATTACCGATGGGACCCGGTGGCAAACCAGGGTATTTATAGGTATTATAAGGCGAATCTACTTCCAATTCAACGCCGCTGTGTGCCGGCTTGTTATCGCTGAAGATATAAGACAGGGTTGCGTCAGACTGAAGCGCTTGGCCCAGAGCCAAACGATTCCAAAAAATACCACTGATCAACTGGGCATCCCGGTCGCCGCCGCTCGCGTTAGTGATCGGTGCTTCTTTCTCGATAAGCGACGCCATCACGATGATCTCTTCAAGCGTCTTGTCCTGAGCGGCAATATCGCTCCGCATCTCAGCCGTAATCTTACGGTCAAAATTATCCAACATTTTCACTATCACTTCCCCAGGAGTGGAAGTAGCAAAAACCCGATAGGTGTCGGGAAAAAGATATCCTTCTAGGCTAGACTCGCCCGCGGGTAACCAACTGAAGCGTTCGGCGAGAACGGCTTGATTCGGCTCTCTATCGCCGGTATAACCAGCTTGAACGGATCCCGCTACTGCCAAAAATTCATCAGCTGGCCATAGATCATTTTTCGCAAAATAATTAGCCATGTCTTGATTTGTCCAGCCTTCTAATATCCGGATCGTCTTCTCTTCGCGCGGCACGATGACCTGTTCCGGAACACTCTGACGCGTATAAAGGATAACGAAAACCGCCACGACAATCAGGAAGATAACGCTCAGTAAGTAGCGGGATAAATGTTTCATAAACGACGGACTTATTTCGATTGAAAAGTCTTAACGACCAGTGGCGACTTTAGAGCGGCGCGAGCGATCATCTTCGAGCTAGCGCGGATCTTCCTCCCCAGACCGTCCACCATCTTGATCCCGAGTTTCTGGCAAATCGGATACTCCGGCACATCGCCGATACTATGACGGTCGCCGCCGTTAGCAAAGATATCCGGATGAACTTTGGCTAATGATTTACAAACGCTTAGATCACGGTCGGTAGACAGGCAGGCCTCATCTACGTCACGGAGCGCGCGGATAATCTTTATTCTGTCTGCTTGAGCCATGAACATGACCCGGCCCTTCAGCTTGACTTGCCGGTCATTATTAACAATTACCACCAATTTATCGCCTAATTTCTTAGCCCGCTCGATCATCTCGATATGGCCGACGTGGAGCGGATTGAAATAACCGGAAACGGCAACAACAATTTTTTTCTTACGCTTTTTGGGGATTTTTTTCATATGATGATAGATATGATGATATCCTTAGTATATCAAAATATCGCGGACGGAACAAACGAAAAGCCGCCCCCAGGGGCGGCTTTTAACAGACTATTTTCTAAAGAAGATTACATCATTCCCATGCCACCGTAATCCGGAGCTTCGTGGGAGTGGCCGGCCTCCTTCTTCTCCGGCTTATCGGCGATAACCACCTCGGTGGTCAAAAACATCATGGCCGCTGAAGCGGCGTTTTCCAAAGCACTACGAACAACCTTGGTCGGATCGACAATACCAGCCTTGACCATCTCAACAAACTCGCCGGTCGCGGCATTGTAACCGCGGACCGCTTTAGCGTCCTTGTTCTCCTCAATCGTCCTCTGGAGAATCAGTGAACCATCGACTCCGGCGTTGGAAGCGATCTGCTTGATCGGTTCGAGTATCGCCTGATTGATGATTCGCTCGCCGACCGAAATCTGAGAATTATCTTTAAGCTCTTGGTCAAAAGAAGCAAAGTTGTGTCCGTAACAAGCGATCGCCAGTGACAGGCCGCCGCCCGGAACCACGCCCTCTTCAACCGCCGCCTTAGTGGCATTGAGCGCATCCTCGATACGATATTTCTTTTCTTTCATCTCGGTTTCGGTGGCCGCTCCGACCTTGATGACGGCCACGCCGCCGGCCAGCTTAGCCAGACGCTCCTGTAATTTTTCTTTGTCAAAATCGGAATCAGATACCTCTTTTTCTTTCCGGATCTGTTCAACACGGGCCTTGATCGTTTTCTCATCGCCCTTGCCGTCGACAATCGTGGTATTTTCTTTAGAGGCGACAACCTTGCGCGCCTGACCGAGATCGGTCAACTCCGCTTTATCGATCTTCAAGCCAACTTCCTCGGAAATCACCCGGCCACCGGTTAAGACCGCGATATCTTCCAGCATGGCCTTACGGCGATCGCCAAAACCCGGGGCTTTAATGCCCAAAACATTGAACGTGCCGCGCAACTTATTCAGGATAAAAGTGGTCAAAGCTTCACCGTCGATATCTTCAGCAATTATAACAATGTCTTTCTTCCCCGATTGGATGACCTTCTCCAGAAGAGGCAGGACATCCTGGATGGCGGATATCTTCTTATCGGTAATCAGGATATAAGGTTCGTTCATCTCCGCCTTCATCGTATCCTGGTTAGTGATCATATAGGGAGAAACGTAGCCCTTGTCGAACTGCATGCCTTCGACAACTTCTTTCTCGATGCCGAAGGACTGTCCTTCCTCGACAGTAATGACGCCCTCTTTCCCGACGCTTTCCATGGCTTCAGCGATGATCTGGCCGATTTCCTGGTCATTGGCGGAAATAGACGCCACCTGAGCAATCTCCTCTTTGGTGGAAATTATCTTGGACATCTTCTTGAGTTCGGCGACAATCTCGCTGACCCGCTTCTCGATACCCTTTCGGATCTCGATCGGGTTAACACCAGCCGCCACGAGTTTAAGACCAACACTTATAATGGCTTGAGCAAGGACGGTCGCGGTCGTGGTACCGTCGCCGGCGGTGTCATTGGTCTTAGACGCCACTTCTTTCACGATCTCGGCGCCGATATTTTCAAATTTATCTTCCAATTCAATCTCTTTAGCGACAGTCACGCCGTCTTTGGTGATAATCGGCGCGCCGTAGCTCTTAGAGATCACCACATTGCGGCCCTTGGGGCCAAGAGTCACTTTAACGGCGTTAGCCAGCTGGTCAACGCCCCTTTTCAGCGCGAGCCGCGCTTTTTCATCAAAAATTATCTGTTTCGCCATATGTTTAAAAATTTATTTACTCTAAAATCGCGATAATATCGCTCTCGCTCAGAACAAGATATTCCTCGCCATCAACTTTAACTTCATCCGGCGAATACTTCTTGAACATCACTTTGTCGCCAACTTTGACAACCATCTTACCGAGCTGGCCGTTATCGAGCAGCTTACCTTCACCCACGGCCACGACCTCGCCTTGCTCGGGCTTTTCCTTGTCCATGGTGTCCGGGAGGACAATCCCGGATTTGGTCACTTCCTCCTTAGGCGCCGGCTTGACGATAACATTGTTAAATAATGGCTTTAGCTTCATATTATTGCTAAAATTAAATTAATTAATGTTAGCACTCAAAATGTGAGACTGCTAATCTGTTACCATTTTAGAGCCTGACGGCAAAGTTGTCAAGATATTAAAAAAGGAGTTTCTGTAAAGAAACTCCTTCTAGGAAAACTTCCTTTCAATTACAAATATACAAACAAAATCCCGTTGACGGATCTTATTTCATAAACGTAGGACAGAGCTATCAAACCCTGAAAAAAGTTAGCAGAAAAGTTCTTTACTGCGCCAATTTCCAATTTGATAAACTTGTCCAGATCTAGGCTGTAACCTATGTCGCTGTAAACATCTATCTCATCTGTCTCGCTCAATCGCACAGATGTATAGTTTGCTAGCAACTGACCGGTTTTATAGGAAACAATACTGCGGGAGAAACCATCAGTATAACTGGCGGCTACTTTGAACCTTTTATCTGATTCCCCATAATATCCGACAGCCAACCACCCCCTTGTTGAAATTTGGGCGTGATATTCGGGTTTACCCTCATTTTTTGCGATGCCACCACCGATACAATAATCGTCGATGGTATATTTAGCTTTAGCTCCTAATGACCCTCCAGGCATAGTCCGGCCCGTCCAGCTTTCAAACTGTGCGGCACCGGAAATCGGAAGTGGTCTCAGTTCTGTGGCCAGCGTAGACAACTTGCCAAATTCCAGAGAAACATCGCCAACGGTCAATTTTGCACAAAACGTACTGGTTTCGTACGACCGCAGACTATCTTGGGCATTATAAATGCCATAGCCCTCAATCCCCGTGACCGCCAACCAACGATATGGTTGGTAAGTAGCTTTGAAACCTATCAGGAATGATGTATATGAACTAGAATGGAGGCTGTCATAGCTGAAAATAGTTTTCTGTAATAGTCCGGCATACAGATTGTTGACCGTTAGCTCTTGGCTGATACTGATATCAGTATATTTAACAGGTAACGAATCCTGAGCCTGGGCTACAACTGCAGCCACAATTAAGAACATGATTATTATATTTTTCATTTTTACCTTCCTTGTAATTTTATTTTATTGAATGAGTTATCGGGCCCAACGTTGCGGCGGGGCCTGATAACTCATCCAAATCCTTGTTAAAGATCGATCAGTAACACCGACAAAAGGCCGGAAAACCGAACTTAAAATTATGTCATATATATCAAAAATTGTCAATATATGAGAATTGTGACCATTATAGTACAATAATTAGCGTAACATAAAGAAAAATATGACTATCTGGCACGGGCTAATATTAGGAATCATCGAGGGTTTGACGGAATTCTTACCGATTTCTTCGACCGCCCATCTTATCCTCGCCGGCGAGTGGCTGCGACTTCCCGCCACCGAATTCTTAAAGACCTTCGAAATCTCAATCCAGCTGGGAGCGATCCTGGCCGTCGTCGTCCTGTACTGGAAACGCGTCTGGAACAACTGGTCTCTCATCGGAAAAGTCGGGACAGCTTTTATCCCGACCGCTATTATCGGTTTCGCCCTCTACGGAATCATCAAAAATTATCTTTTTGAGAGCCTAACGCTCATCGGCGTAATGCTGCTTGTGGGCGGTATAGCAATCATCATCCTGGAAAAGATTTTTGCCAACCGAACGGTTGCCACCATCGATAATACAAATAACTCGATCAAGATCACCTACCAACAAGCGGCCCTTATTGGTCTCTTCCAGGCGCTAGCAGTGATTCCGGGCGTCTCTCG
>CAZLGE010000004.1:27316-36012 GCA_964559375.1 uncultured Gammaproteobacteria bacterium
CTCGTCGTTCTGGCCTGGCTCTGGTTCTAGCCCCTCACGCTAATCGTAAAATAAAAAGACCGTTCGCCAAGAACGGTCTTTCCTTTAAGTAAAGCTATTACTCTTTTTTCTCCGGAGCGATGAAACCACTAACGCGGACGCGATCCTTAAATACCTGGACTGCCTCGGTAGCAACTTCTTCAAGATGAGCCAGCTTTTCCGCACTGCTGGCGGAAATTACTACATAGAAAGGATCTTCGCTAGTAAACCTGCTCCCAAAACTATGATTACCGAGGGCGATATTGGTCAGGGCGACTATCTCTTTCTGGAGGTAAGCATCCGGCAAACCGAGAGCGGGGGCCGAACTGATGAATTGGCCGGGAAACTCTGCCCAATTGGCGCAATCGAATCTTCCCGTCTCTTCTATAACCAACATCCGCTCGTTATGGACGCTAACCTGGAAGTCCTGTGCATGCACCTCACCATATTCCAAGCCGGTTTCCGAGGCAAGTGTACGGGCGTTTTCATATCCGAACTTATCACTGTCAGAACCAGGGTAAGCCAGAGCCGCCGCTCCACAATTATCATGGCCAGTGATCTTCAGACCGCGCTTCTTGGCTTCCGCCTTGAGTATCTCCTTCTCTTCGGGAGACAGTAAAATGCCCGATCCCGCCAGCCCCATTTTATGGCCCGAACATACGCGACCGTCCGCACAATCCAGAGTATCAAGCTCTGTTAAAAATGCCTCTTTAAAACCCGGCGTCCGCTCCAAGATATCTTGGAGTTTTTCTCCGTCCTTTAAAGATTCCAAAATATGATTAGTCTGAGATTGCTCCCAAAGCTGATCATGCAATTCATGGTTACCCATAGTCTTATCTAAGATTTCTACTTTTTCTCCGAACATATGTACTCCTTATTTTAATTAATGAACATTATAATGAACTATTGTTTATAAATCTTTAATTTATTTAAAATTAATTTTGTCCGTCAGCCTTCTTGAGACGGCGCCAGCGGCGGACCGCCCGACCGCGTGCCAATTCTTTCTCTAACTTAGCCGCTACGGCGGTAAACTGAACATCGTCGGCCACTTTGGCGTTCTTCTTCAATTCTTCGGCTCGTTCCTGAGCAACCTTGATCCGCTCTTCATCTAACTCTTCCGCCCGTTCGGCCGTGTCCGCCAATATGACAACCTTATCTTTCAAAACTTCGATAAAACCGCCAGAAACGGCTATGACCTCCTGGCTCCCGTCTTCTTTCTTGAACTCGATAACGCCCGGCTGTAGCACAGAGACCAGCGGAATATGATCCGGCAGGACTGTAATCTCGCCGGTGGTCGTCGGGACGGTGATCTGCCGCACTATCTGGCGGGAAACCACGCGCTCCGGCGTAACAATCTCCAAATTTATGATCTTCTGGGCCATAGCTATAGATTAATGGTAAAAGGGCCTCACTTACTCTGCAGCGCCGACTTCCTCGATACCGCCCTTCATATAGAAGGCGTCCTCATTCTTATCATCATGCTGTCCGTCAAGTATCTCTTTGAAAGCCCGGACCGTGTCGGATAGTTTAACGTATTTCCCGGACCGACCAGTGAAAGTCTCAGCCACAAAGAAAGGCTGGGACAAGAAGCGCTGGATCTTACGGGCCCGCGCTACGATGATCTTATCTTCAGCGGAAAGCTCTTCCATGCCGAGGATGGCAATGATATCCTGCAAATCCTTATAACGCTGTAAAATCTTTTGGACGCCGCGCGCGACCTCATAATGTTCCTGACCGACAACTTTAGGATCAAGGATGATCGAGGAGGAATCAAGTGGGTCGACGGCTGGATAGATGCCTAGTTCGGACAGTGAGCGGCTAAGAACAACCGTTGAATCGAGATGGCCGAAGGTCGTCGCCGGAGCCGGATCAGTCAAATCGTCCGCCGGCACATAGACGGCCTGGATGGAAGTGATCGAGCCGTTCTTAGTAGAAGTGATGCGTTCCTGGAGTTCACCCATCTCCGAAGCGAGAGTTGGCTGATAACCGACGGCTGAAGGCATACGGCCCAGGAGGGCGGATACTTCGGAGCCAGCCTGGGTGAAGCGAAAAATGTTATCGACGAAGAAAAGTACGTCCTGGTTCTTCTCGTCACGGAAATATTCGGCAATCGAGAGACCGGATAAGGCGACACGAGCGCGGGCGCCCGGCGGTTCGTTCATCTGTCCGAACACCATCGCTACTTTGTCTATGACGCCGCTATCTTTCATCTCATGATACAAGTCGTTCCCTTCACGGGTCCGCTCGCCGACGCCGGCGAAAACCGAGTAACCGCCGTGTTCAGCCGCGATGTTGCGGATTAATTCCAGAATGACGACGGTCTTACCGACGCCGGCACCACCGAACATACCGACTTTACCACCTTTAACGATCGGACAAATGAGATCGATGACCTTGATGCCGGTTTCCAGGATCTCAGAACTGTTAGATTGGTCAACGAATTTCGGAGCTGGCCGATGGATCGGGTATTTCTTATTAGTTTTCACCGCCGCGCCGCCGTCCACGGTGTTACCCAGAACATCAAAGATGCGGCCAAGAGTCTCGGGTCCGACCGGCACGCTGATCGCGGCGCCAGTATCGATGGCTTTATCCCCGCGCCGCAAGCCGTCGGTGGAACCCATGGCCACGGTGCGGACCAAGTTAGAACCGATGTGCTGTTCAACCTCCAGGACGAGCTTATTTCCTTTGAGGTCGACCTCAAGCGCATTATAGATTTCTGGTAATTTCTTTTCAAAATAGACATCGACCACGACGCCGATCACCTGTTTGACCACTCCCGAATTAGTCTTGTGTTCTGACATATTATTTAAATTATTAGTCTGCTAAAGCGTTGGCGCCGGCCGAGATCTCGGCGATTTCGGCGGTAATACCCGCCTGACGGGCCTTATTATAGAAAAGGGTGAGCTCCGCCACCATATCCGTGGCAGCATCGGTCGCCTGATGCATAGCGGTCATGCGGGCGCTGTGTTCGGAAGCATTCGCTTCCAGGTAAGCCTGGAACAACTGGGTCTCAATAAGACGCGGGATCATCATATCCAGGACCGTGCGCGGGTCCGGTTCAAACTTATATTCAAAAGTAGCGCCATTTGTGCCCAAATGCTTCTTCTCTTTCTTCTGAATAAACTCCTGACTGACGGCGGCCGACGATTCTTCGCCGACTATCCCCAGGTACTCTTCTTCCTTGTCGATCTGAACGGGTAGCAGCTGCTTGACCCGGGGCACCTGTTTGGCGGGATTCACGAAATCGGTATAGGCTACAAAAACCTTATCATATTTGCCGCTGGTATAATCTTCAAGCGTCAATTTAACAAGAGCAGAGATTTCACGGACATCGGTTAGGATGTCGCTCTTTTCAAATTCGGCAACTATTTCATGGCCGCGGGCCGCAACAATCGTTCCTTTGCGACCAGCAATGATAAAATCTGTCGCGATCTTGTGCTTCCGTGCAGAGTCTTCTGCCTTGGCAATTACGGCCGTGTTATAGCCGCCGCACATGCCACGGTTCGAAGTGATAAGAATCACTGCGACACGCTTGGTTTTGGAACGGGGGGTAAGCAGAGGATGACACGCTTCCTCGTTCTTTTCAGCCAAATTGGCCAAATGCAAAACTGTCTCCCAGCTCAAATTGGCGTAGGTCCGGGTCTTAAGGACAGCTTCAATTGCCCTCCTCATCTTGGCGGCCGCCACCATCTCCATCGCCTTCGTGATCTTCTTAGTGCTGGAGACGGATCTGATGCGTCGGGATATTTCTTTGGTCTTGGCCATAGTGACTTATCAGGCTACTTAATCAAATAATCAACGGTCTCTTTATAATCACCGAGCAGTTTCTTTACTCCGGCTTCAACCCCTTCGTCCAATTCTTTCTTGGTTTCGATCGCCTTCAGGACGGCATCGTTGCGGTCGGCATACTCGTACAGACCGGCTTCAAATTCACGAACTTTTTCTACAGGCACATCATCCAGAAAACCGTTGATAAGCGCGTAGTAGATGACGACCTGCTTGGAAACGGAGAGCGGCTGGTACTGATCTTGCTTGAAAATTTCATACAGAAGCTGGCCTCTTCCCAGCTTGCGCTTGGTATCGGGATCGAGATCGGAACCGAACTGAGCAAAGGCCGCGAGTTCGCGGTACTGAGCGGCTTCGAGGCGCATCTTACCCGCTACTTTCTTCATAGCTTTGATCTGGGCGCTGGAACCGACGCGAGAGACAGACAAACCGGCATTGATGGCCGGGCGGTTACCCTTATAAAACATCTCCGGTTCCAGAAAGATCTGACCGTCGGTAATAGAAATAACGTTAGTTGGAATATAGGCGGAAAGGTCGCCGGCCTGTGTCTCGATGATCGGGAGAGCGGTGATAGAACCGCCGCCGAAATCCTTATTCAGCTTGCAGGCGCGCTCCAGGAGACGAGAGTGGAGATAGAAAACATCTCCCGGATAAGCTTCGCGGCCCGGGGGTCGGCGCAGGAGGAGAGAAATTTCGCGGTAGCTGACGGCGTGTTTAGAGAGGTCATCATAAATGATCAAGACGTCTTCGCCCTTATCGAGGAAATATTCGGCCATGGCGCAGCCAGCGTACGGCGCGATGTAAAGAAGAGATGCGGGAGTCGAGGCACCAGCCAAGACGATAGTCGTGTAATCCATAGCACCGGCTTCCGTCAGTTTAGAAACGATACCCGCCACCTTAGATTCCTTCTGACCGATCGCGACATAAATACACTTCATGTTCTGCCCTTTTTGGTTGATGATCGTATCAATAACGAGAGCGGTCTTACCGAGCTGACGGTCGCCGATAATAAGTTCTCTCTGTCCGCGGCCGATCGGAATCATGGCATCAACGGCTTTCACGCCGGTCTGGACCGGTTCTTTAACCGGTGCGCGAGTGATGACGCCAGGAGCGATCTTCTCAATAGGATAAAATTTAGACGCTTCAATCTTACCCTGCCCGTCAAGCGGTTCGCCCAGAGGATTGACGACGCGGCCGACAAGAGCTTCGCCCACCGGTACTTCCAGAATGCGCTTGGTCGCCGATACTTCATCGCCCTCTTTAATAGCTGTATAATCGCCAAGAATGATCGCTCCGACCTGGTTCTCTTCCAAGTTCAGGACGACGCCGCTGATCTCACCAGTATCCGTCTTAAATTTCAAAATTTCGCTCATCATCGCTTCCGATAGGCCGGAAACAAGAGCAATACCGTCAGCGATCTTCAAAACCTTACCAACAGATTTTTCCGTTATTTCCGATTTGTAGTCAGAAATCTCCTGTTTTAGTTGTTCAATGATGAAATCTTTCGTACTGGACATATTATTACAATTAAAAAATTCTAACTTCCTAATTTATTTTGCAAATTTTCCAAGGTGTTCTTCAGGCTGGCATCTAGCACTTTATCGCGATAACGGAGGATAAAGCCACCAATAAGCTCGGGGTTCACATTCTCCCGAAGGTCGACTTCTTTGGCGCCGGTCCGATCTTTCAGGTAGGCGCTGACCTCGCGACCGGCCGCCGTCAACTTCCGTGCGGTCACCAGTTCCGCCGCTAATTCGCCTTCTTCACTCTCCCAAATCTCTCGAAAAGCCTCGATAATCGCGGCTGACTTTCCTAGCTCGCGTCGCTCGCCAATCAGGCGGACAAAACGGCCGAGGATCGCCTTCAGCTCTGGCCCTTTTTTATCACTCAGGGATTCATACAGACTGCGGGCGTATTGTCGGGGAGTAACTTTCATATGATTATTTAACCATCTTCCTGACGAGCTCGCTGTCTTTTTCAGAAGTCATTTTTTCGCCCAGAACTTTTTCCACGGTCAAGATGACCAGGTCGGCCACCTCTTTTTTGATTTCCTTCAAGGTGGCGGCTTTATCGCGCTCCAATTTTTCTTTTTCGACGTTAATAACCTGGCCGATCTCTTCTTTGGCCTTGGCCACCATTTCCAGGCGGCGCTCTTCATTTCGCTTGTCTGCCGCACTCAGGATGTCATCAGCCTGCTTCTTGGCGGCCGCGATGACCTCTTCTTTCTCCGTCGCGGTATTGGCTAGTCTCTTTTCGATCTCATCCGCCTCTTTCAGGCTCTTATCGATCTTAGCAGAACGCTCGCTCATGACTTTGACGAGCGGCTTGAAGACCAGAAAATACAGGATGGAAAAAACGATGGCAAAGTTTATAAGCTGAGCCACGAATAGTCCGGCATCAAGGTGAAAAGTGGAGATTAATGATTCCATATTTATTCAATAATTAGCTAGCGTTCCGGCCCGAAGTTGATTCCGGCCGGATCCGTTAGATGATTATCCGATACTAAAGGCAATAACCAGGGCGTAGATAGCCACGGCCTCCGCGAAAGCGGCGACGAGCAACATTGGCACCAAGATCTTACCGGCGGCTTCCGGGTTGCGGCCAATGGCCTCCATGGCTTTCGATCCGATCCAACCAATGCTGACGGCCGGAGCAATCGAGCCGATACTGATGGCCAAAGCCTTAGCTAACATGACATTTTCCATAATTTTTTTGGGCCGGGCTGAATTAATTAAACAGCCGGTGGCTCCTTATATTAATAAATAATTTTTATCTTAGTGTTCTTCGGCCGTTGTGTTGATCGTCATATAAGTAAGGACCAACATGGCAAAGATCAAGGCTTGGATCAGGCCGACCAGGACTTCCAGAAATAGGAACGGGATGGGGGCGCCAAAAGCGATCATGGCGGAAATGGAGGCAAGCAACACTTCCCCGGCAAAAATATTCCCGAAGAGACGGAAGGTGAGACTGGCTACTTTGGCGAGTTCGCCGATGATCTCGATGAAACTAACGAAGGCTTTAATCGGATTAGTCAGGATAACCATCGGGTCTCGGCGGATCTTGCCCGGTATTTCCAAGAAGGCCTTGATATTGACGAACTTATTGAGGTACTTCCACCAGCCGACAGCCAAAACGCCAAAAATATGACTGAGAACCACTCCGATAGTGGCCAGCGCAAGAGTGGTATTTAGATCGGCGGTGGCACCACGCAGATAGGGGACAAAAAACTGCCGACCGCCGTGCTCCACGATCTGGCCAAAAGAACCCACGCCCGGTAGGATGCCGAGCCAGTTGTTAATTAGGACAAAGAAGAAAAAAGCCAGAACGACCGGCGCGAGTTTCAAAGATTTCTTCCGACTACCGGTCACGTCATCAAAGATTCCCAAGAAAGCTTCGATAATCATCTCCATCATATTCTGGATCCCCGTCGGGACACTCCTGATCTTCCGCCGGACCGCCAAACCGAGCGCCAGGATTATGATAAAGGCAAGCGCCGAGGTGAGTAAAGAATTAGTCACGACAAAATCGCCGATATGGGCGATTGGTTCGGCGTAAAGAGTGTGTTCATGCACTAATTCGGCGGCCATAGATTATTTTTTGTTTTCTTCGATATCCTTACGCTTCTTCAGAATAAATTCTTTCTCGATCTTCTTGAACTCTTTAAGAGCCATAGTCACTAACCCGAACATAGAAATAACGAAACAAAAGGAAATCGTGCCTAAAAAAAGCCATGGCGCTGTCCCGTATCGGTCATCCAACCATTTTCCTAAAAATAAACCGATAATCACCGGAAAAGCTATCCAGCCGGAAATATTGGCCGTGATCTTCAGGGCTAGACCCCATGTATCGTTTTTCATATTTTTCCGAACTACTCCCCCTTATAGCGCAAAAGCTATAACGTGTCAAGACTCCCAGTTTTAGCGTCTATGGCTAATTTTGGCTTAAATTCGAAAAAAAGACCGAGCAGTAACCGTCGTGATCTCTTCAACTTTCTCTAATTTGATGTTTCTAATGTCACTGATCCTCTTAGCCACATATTGGACGAGAACTGGTTCATTGCGCTGACCCCGATAAGGCTCGGGGGTCATATAGGGGGTGTCTGTTTCGATCATTAATTTGGTAAGGGGGATTTTCCGGATCAGGTCATCCCACTTTTGGCTGAAAGTGATCAGGCCGGTAAAAGAGATGAGTAGGCCGAGCTTAAAATATTTCCAGGCCAGATCCTCATCGCCGGAAAAACAATGGACGACACCCCAGGGACGATCAGCGGGTATAAGCTGGCCGTATTCCTGTTTAAAGTCTTGCAGGATAGTATAAAGGTCATCGTGCGCCTGACGACAATGGATAATCACGGGCAAATCTAGGCTGCGGGCCAAGAGGAGTTGCTGGGCAAAGACCTCTTGCTGTTTTTTCTTAACGGCCGACTGATCTTTGGCGGGATCAAGATGATAATAGTCAAGGCCGATCTCACCGATAGCGACGACTTTTTCGAAGCGGGCCAGTTTCTCATAACTGTCATAATCGAATTCCTCGGCGCGGGCGACAAAACCACCCGACTCACCTTCTTCTCCGGTGTCGACCCGCCCATCTTCAAGATGCACCGGGTGCAGACCAACGGCAGCGTAAACGCCTCGCTCATACTTATTAGCAAAACTTAAAGCCCGGTTAGAGGTCTTGATCTCGGTACCGACCAAGATCATCCAAGTACTGCTATCAAGCGAGCGACGGATCACCTCGTCGGCGTCATCGCGAAAAGCATTGAAATTGACGTGAGCGTGGGTATCAATAAACATAGGATATATTCGCTATTTAAAAAGCGCGCCGATCGCGCCTTTTTGGGGTGGAACATATATAATTGTAACATTTATCAGGCTAAAGTCAATTTTAATTGA
>CAZLGE010000005.1:0-30458 GCA_964559375.1 uncultured Gammaproteobacteria bacterium
GATGATGACGGTAATCATATATTTGGCTGGATTAATCGCGGCTGGTTGGCCGCCAACGCTGGGGGAGTAGCGACAGTAGTCCGATTTTTTTCTCTGGGTCGCCCAGGCGCCGCCGGTAAGCTTTATATTTCACCTTATACTGCTGGATAAGAGCCCACCAGCGGCGCCAACCGTAGCTGGAGGCGGATTGCCGATGGCGGCGATAATGGTATAGGGGCAAGTTGATAAAGAGGGAATCGGTCACCTCTTCGAGCTTATAATATAGATCTTTATCTTCGGCTAGCGCGAGCGTCGGATCATAGCCAGCGGTCCGGAGATAGGCCGCTCTTTTAAAGGTGGCAAAATGGCTGATACGGTTCAGGAGCAGGTTGCTCGAGGTGGCGGGAATCGGACCGTTACGCCCGGCAGCTAGCGGCCTGAGATCTTGGTCGCAAACTATGAGCTGTGAATATATCAGGCCGGCGGAATGCCGGTGGTGCGCTTCAATCATCTTGTCAACCGCTTCCGGCTCGAGGCTGTCGTCACTGTCTAGTATGCCGAGGATATCGGCTCCGGCCAAGTCGACGGACTGGCGTCGGGAAAGGCCAATCCCCAGCCGTCGCGGGTTGGAAAAATATTTCAGGCGGCGATTGGGCAGGAAACCTTTGATAATCTCCGCTGAGTTGTCGGTTGAAGCGTCGTCGATGATTACCAGCTCCCAGTCCTGATTGGTCTGGTTGAGGACGGATAAAATCGCCGTCGCGATGAAGCGACCCTGATTGCGATTGATCATCAATATAGAGATAGCGGGTTTCATATTATCAGCCATTCGGGCGGGAACAGGTCTCCGCCGCGCATTTCTTTATCCGCCACCCAGCGCGAGGGGGCGATGACTATCTTATCAGGTCGAGAATCGAGCCAGGCGCCCCACCAGGCAAAGGTGCTGTTAGAGATGATGTGATGGCGGCAGAGGCTCATCAGAATGAGATCCTCGTGATTCTCATTTCCGGTCACGAATTCCGTTGTCGGTCCGAGGTCTAGATGGGCGCGGCACCAATCTGGATCATCGGAGAAGATGAAGAAAATCGGCGCGGGACAACGTTCAGCCATTATTTTAGCGGCCTGATGGTAATAGCCGAGGCTGATCACGCCGTGGAAGCGGCTGGCGGCTGGCTTGGTAACGTAGTCGCCGCGCCTGATATGTACGGATACGGCGTTATTAACGCTCATCCTCGTAATCAGCGACTGTGGTAGTCGGGATGAGTATTTTTCTTTCAGGCTGATTTCCTTCCGTAACTCCCGCGCGATAGGGAGGAAGTATTTCTCGCTATTAAAATAGCCCTCGTAAATCGCCTCGTCTCTAGCTGACGCTAATGGCGGCTCGAATATATAGGGATCACGTTCTCTTACAACATTCCGCTGGTCGGTCCTGACGTAGCGGACGTCTGGAGCTAGAACGAATTTATCAAGTTCGTAGCGCCGCCGATCGCGCCTGATTTTATTCTTGGCGGCCGTCCAGCTTATCTTTCCGGTAAGTGGCATCAGTAGATCCAGACCGGTCCGCGCCAAGCGACGCCAGCGGTGTTTTCCGTAGAATGATCTGTCGAGTCCAAGCGCGGTCTGCTTCTGGAGGGCCAGAGATCGGCCGCAGGCATATTGGAATAACTGATTGCCGAGTCCGCCGGCCAGTCTAATTATTATCATACGATTTTTTTCTTGAACCAGAAGCAACCGCAACCGTAACTTTCCCTGTCGGCCAGACGCGGATCGGCTTGCGGGATCAGTCTCCGCTCTTGTTCGGATATCAAACTGAATTCTTGAAGCGTCATTTCCGGCAGAGCGGAAATAAGTTGATCGTAAGAATAGATGCGGTGAGCGTTGAATCTCAGGCGCGGATGGCCGATCGGGACCGCAATCAGTAGATCGCCGCCGGGCGCCGTCACTCGTTGTAATTCTAAGAGGGCCTTGAGATCACCCTGGGGATCAAGAGGATCACCGTAGCGGCCGAGGCCGATATGTTCGATAGTATGGAGACAGGAAACCGAGGGTAAGCTGTCGGAGGCGAAGGACAATTTTGTCAGATCAGCCTGAGCAGATTTTAAACCGGAAAGTTCGATTGCCGCCGGCCGGAAATCGTAAAATCGGACAGACAGGAAAGCGGAGATGATAGTAGAAAAAGACAGGGTGGAGGAAAAGTCCACATGTTCAGCGGGGCGGGTGGCGGCTAAGATGCGGGCGGCCCAGGCTGGATGGTAGATGTAATGGAGATCAAAATCCGTCGCGGTTGTCTTATCGCCGAAGCGCGGCAGACAATCTATTAGGCGCAGCGGGAAACGGCTGTCACTATTACGCCGGAACCTTAACCAGCCCGGCAGGATGAAGAGCGTCCGGCCGATATTTTTAAATAATCTGAAAATCCTAGTCATAGTTTTTAGCGGCCGTTACGACTCATGATCGTAGCCAGGGTCTTAAGAGCGATCGCCGCGTCGAGATAAAGGGAGCGCTGTTTGAGATAGAAAAGGTCGTACTGGAGTTTTTCAGCGGTATGTTCTAGAGACGAGGAGTGGTAATCGCCGGAAATCTGATCCCAGCCCGTGAGCCCGGGTTTGACGAGGAGTCGCATCCGGTAGAAGGGAATCTGTCTTTCACGTTCGGCCGCGATCTGCGGTTGTTCCGGACGGGGACCAATAAAGCTCATCTCGCCACGGAGGATGTTTATAAGCTGAGGCAGCTCGTCGAGACGCGTTTCGCGCAGAAAACGACCGCCGCGTATCAGCTCTTTCTTTTCTGCGGCCTCGATGGATGATCGGGCGTCGGCGGTCATGGTCCGGAATTTAATAATGGTGAAGGGCCGCCCGTCCCGCCCCAGTCGTTCTTGACGGAAAAAGACGGGTCCAGGGCTCGCTAAACGGATTGCTGCCGCGATGAACAGCCAAAATGGTAGGGTGACTATCAAGACGATTCCCGCCAAGAGGTAGTCGGTTACCTGTTTTAGCCAATCAAAGTATTTTTTCTGTCCGGTTTTTACATTTTTTAGGAACCAGGAGGCCGCGATGTCTTCAATAGGCACTTTGCCGGTCAGGCGTTCATAAAATTCCGCGTAATCGAAGATGGCGATATCATAGCGCCAGGAAGCAGATAGCAGGCGGTTGAGAATAACAGGCGGACCGAAATTTTCGGCGATCACCAGAGTCTTAATGTTCCGAGTGACGATTTGGCGGGACACTTCTTCGAGGCCGTCGGACTGGTTCACTATTAATTCGGGCCGGTAGCCGGCACCAGGATTGGCGGTGATTTCTTTTAGGAGCTGGGCTGATTGTTCCGGCGAACCAATAACCGCCAGGCGTTCGCCGCTTAAGACGCGACTGACGAGTGTCCGGTACAGACGCCGCCAGAGATAGAAGATGATTATGAAGCCGACGATAAATATGGCCAGATTGGTGCGCGGGGCGACTGCGCTTCTTAGATTCAGGTAAAAGTATAGGACAGAAGCGATGGTGCTTGCGGTGACGGCGTTTAAGAGGGAGCGGTAAAAGTCCCCGTTGCCGCCGGCCAGGTTAAGATTATACAGATTATTGATGTAAAGGATCACCAGCCAAATAAAAAAGACCGGCAGGAAGTAAGGCCAGTGGCTTTGCCAGCGCGCCATTAAATCCTCCGGCGCGTAGCGTAGGAGGAGGGTAGCGATAAGCGCTAGGTGCAGACAGGCTAGATCGCCGGCCAGAAGCACTAATTTACGGGGTTGATTGAGCATACGAGACGTTCTCAGCACCAATATATCAGTTTACGGGCTAAAAATCAATTTAAAACGGATTTGATTTTTGCGAAAATATGCTATAATGAAATTAATAAGAATCAGACATTTTTCGTTCGGGAATAGGCGATTTTTCCGGCAAATTTAGTAAATAAGCTCAAATAAATGTTTAAAATTATGTCGCGGTTTCTGTTAGCGACCGCCTTCATCCTGGTTATCCCCTTTGGTGCGCACGCCGCGGTCTGCGAAGAGGATAGTGTCATAAATTTTGTGGCCCGTGATTCGGGCGGCAGCTTCATACCCAATGCCCGAATTGATGTCTATAAAGAGGTGACTGACGCCAATGGTCAGCCGAAACCGGGTTCCCGAGTGTCGGACGGCACTACTGATTCCGTCCTGGGACGGGTTCGCTTAAGTTGGCGGAACGGTGAGGTGACGAGCGGCACCTACGTGATTCGCGTGCAGACAATAAGTAAGGATAACGCCAGTTTCTGGTATTACGGATATAACGTCGGCTGCGGCGAAGAACGCAGCATCGAGGAAACGCTGAGCGGATTTAACTTTGTCTTGAGAGAAGCGGATGGCGATCCGCTGACAAATGTCGGCTTCAATGTCTTTTCGCAGTTGCGAGATACTGGCGGTTCTTTAGTGAATGCTAAGAATGAACATTTAGCCGGACTGAATTCCGGTTCGACGGGAACGGCCAAGATTTATCTGCCGCAAGGCAGCGTGCGTAGCCTTGACCGGACACTGGCCGACTACTATGTCATTGAAGTGAGCCGCAATAACAACAACTCTTATCTGTATAATCTGGCCGTTTCCGACGGCCAGATGACGACAGTCAATTTCTATCTGAGCCGTTTCCGGTTGCAGCTGAAAGATTCGGTGGGACGGCCGGCGATTGGCGTTAAAGTTGAAGTTTTTAAGCAGGAAACCGATATCAGCAATCAATATAAGAAGGGGGATAGGGTCGGGGAATTTACGATTGGAACAGACGGCTACGGTTATCTGGAACTGGGCCCGGGTACTTATGCCCTGGGAGTCAAAGATGAGAATAATGAATACCAATATTTTTGGGACACGGTTATCGGTAACAGCCAGACCAGTTCGCGCAGTCTGAACTTATCTTCCAGCTTTAACAGTTCTGGCACCTGCCCGGCAACCGCTAATTTGAATATTACCCTGAAGACCGGTAGCGGCTTGGCAGCGGGTGGTTTGAAATATGAAGTTTATGAACAGACTGTCGATTCTTTGGGATTGCCGGCGGCCGGCACCAAGGTCGGCGGCGGCACGACTGACGCGAACGGTCGGAGCAAGATAAATTTTAAACCGAGTAGCCAGAAAAGCTATATCCTAAAAGTCTGGGACAAGCGTTCCGATCTGGGAGAATTTTGGTTTTTTGACGCCGCTAAGTTTGTTTGCGGCTACGATCGCAATCTCACTAAGACTATACCGACCCTGAAGCTCGTTTGGCGCGATAGTACGGGGGCTCTCAAGAGGAATTTTGGTTTCTCTCTCTGGGCCCAGAATCACGATGTCGACGGTAAGCCGATCCTGGCTGATAACGGCCGGATTGCTGATTTAAATACTGATGCTAGCGGTCAGGCGATCGCTTACGTTTCGGCCTATAATACCTATCGTCCCAGTCAGACCGGCATTTACGCGCTCACCGCCAAGGACTCCGGTGGTAATACCCTCACCTTTTATAATATTACCGTGTCTGAAGAACGGGATACGACTTTCAGCGCCCAAGCGAGCGGTTTTAGCGGCATAGTCCAAGACGCTCGCGGCCGGGTCCAGGATAATAAAGAAGTGAAATTGTATAAGGCGAGCGGCAGTAATCTCGGCCAGGTACTCCTCAGAGCCAAGACTGATTCGGAGGGGCGCTTTAGTTTCGAATATCCCTCCGGCACCTATGCGCTTGGCGTTACCGACGATTTTAACCAGGACAGCGTTTTCTGGAATATTGCCGTCAAGCCGGCTGCGGTCAGCCAAAAGCTAGTGCTCAACTTGACCAATTTCAGCCTTTCTTCCGCGACCAGCGAGGAGCTGCCTTCCGAGCCGACTATCAAGTTGTATTCTCTTACCGGAACGAACGCGGGTGGCTATTTCCGAGATAAAGAAGCGGCTAATTTTAGGCTCGGTTCAGGTAAGACGGCCCTTAAATCCTTAGCCGCCGGACCTTATTTGGCGGTTTACACCGGGCAGGGAGACAAAGAATATGGAACAGCTTTCTATGCCGCCGCCGGACAGTTCCAAAATATCAGCCTTCAGGTTTCCGCCAAGCATCTGATAAACGCCGGACAGACTCACAAGCTGAACGTACCGGCAGCGGGGAGAGGAGCTTCTTCGGGCACCCCGGCTTCTGCCGCCGTTTCACTGTCTTCCAGCCTCAAAGGGAGGATACTTCTCCAGGTTGAAGACAAGGGACAGGCCTGGTACGTGAATCCAACTGATGGTCGGAGGTATTACCTGGGACGCCCCCAGGACGCTTTTAATGTGATGCGGGAGTTGGGTCTGGGTATCTCCAATAAGGATTTTTCCGCGCTCCAGGCTAACCCCAGCGCCTGGCGTCAGCAAGCCGGGAAGATCCTGCTCAAAGTCGAAGACAAGGGCAAGGCTTACTACTTCGATCCGGTAAAACTCCAGCTCCATTATCTGGGCCGTCCGCAGGACGCCTTTAGCGTGATGCGTCAGCTGGGGCTAGGAATCACCAACAGTAATCTCGGGCAGATAAAGGCAGACCAGTAAACTTAAAATAAATGGCTACATACGAGTGGCAGTGGCCCGCTGTCGGCCATGCTAAAGTGATAGAATTTTTAGAACGCGCTCGACGCAATAATAAGATCGCGCAGACTTATATTTTTAGCGGCCGTGATGAACTAGGCAAGACGGCGCTCGCCCTAGCCTTTGCTCGCAATCTGCAGGGTGGGCGAGATGGTTTCGATAGCGATTTACAGATTCTCGAGCGCGAACCGGATAAGAAATCGATTACGATCGCCCAAGCGCGTGAATTCATTAAGAAGCTGCGTTTGAGTTCTTTCCTGAATTCTTATAAAATCGGTATAGTCAAGGAAGCCGAGTTACTCAGCGAAGAGGCAAAGAGCGCCCTTCTTAAGACGCTAGAGGAGCCGCAGGATATGGTGATCATTATCCTGCTCGTCCCAGATGAGGGCGATTTGCCGGCCACGATCTTGTCTCGCAGCCAAGTCTTGCATTTTCAACCCGTGCCCGCCGCCCTCATGTACGATTATCTGATAGAGAATTACGGAGCCGGCCGCGCCCTGGCTAAAGATGTGGCTAACCTGGCGCTGGGTCGACCGCTGGTCGCCCTCCACTGGCTAGAGAATCCCGAGGAATACGCTAAACACTTGGAGAAGGCAGCTCTTTGGCTGTCGGCGCTACCACTGGATGTTAACGGCCGTTTAGATGTCCTTGATAAGGTATTTAGCGATCGGACTTGGAGTGCTCTAGCAGTCCGGTCCGCCGCCGATATACTTGATCTGGCTGAAGGCCTGTCCCGTGATCTTTTTCTTCTCAGTCTGGGCCAGCCGGATCGGTTGCAGCACTCCGCTGTGCAGAAAGAGCTGGAGCGGGCGCTTGGCGATCTCGAACAGAAAAATGGTGGTGGTCCTTCGATACTTAAACAACTCAAGCTTATTGCCCAAGCCCGTGAATATCTGGGGGCTAACGTCAATCCGCGCTTGGTTTTAGAACAATTGATTATCAATCTATAAAAATATATGAATAAAAAAAATTGGCGTCTGGTGCTCGGTTTGATCGGCTTACTACTCATAAGCGCTGGCTGTTCGATCACTACCACTTCTAAAAAGGGCGATGGCCTGGCTGAGGCTAGTATCTTTTTGTCGACTGACAGCGGTGACACCTGGCGGCCGATGGTTGGCGTCCCGACAGCTGACGGGCGGGCGCAAAATATCGGTGACCTGAACGTTAATATAATGGCTATGGACCCGCAGGACAGCCTGGCTGTATATCTGGCCAGTTTTGACCAAGGTTTATATTATACTTATAATATTACAAATGGTTGGAGTCATGTTGGCGGTCTGCCGCGGGCGACCATAAACGACATTAAGGTCGACCCGCGTAATAAGTGCGTGCTGTACGCGGCGGTTAGTAACCGCCTGTACCGGTCTAACGATTGCTCCCGGACTTGGACGCAGGCCTACTTTGAAAGCAACGCGGAAGTATCGGTGACCAGCGTTATAGTTGATCATTACAATTCGCGTAACGTCTATATTGGCACCTCGCGCGGCGAGATAATCAAGAGTATCGACTCCGGTGAGAACTGGCGGACCATCCAGCGTCTGGATGAGGGAGTGAGCCGTCTTATCACCTCACCTCTCGACAGCCGCCGCTTGTTTATCGCCACTTCGCATAACCGCATCTTCAGTTTCACTTCTAATATCGATACCAACCCGGCTACTTCGGCTGATGTCGAGCGGAATTTCCTGGTGGAGAATTGGACCGATCTGAACGATGTGCTCCGGGATTATGATCTGGGTGCCACTTTTCGCGATATTGTTATGAGCGCCGACGGCGTAATATATTTAGCGACTGAGAAGCTACTCCTGCGCTCGCCTGATAACGGTATCACCTGGGAGAATATCAAGCTTATCCAGCCGAACGACCAGGCGGCGATAAACGCCGTCGCGGTGAACCCTAAGGATCCTAATGATCTATATTATGTGACGAATACCACCTTTTTCCGTTCGATGGACGGCGGTGCCACCTGGAAAACTAAAAATCTCCCCACCCGACGTATCGGCCGCAACTTACTGATTGACTTTGAAAATCCCAACAATATTTACTTAGGAACGATTAAACCAAAATAAAAATATGAACAAATACCTTGAAGCTAAACAAAAAGATTTTAACGGGGCGCTCGATTTTTTCAAAAAAGAAATCGCTGCTCTCAGGACCGGACAGGCCAATCCGGCTGTCTTGGAGACTGTCCAAGTCGAAGCCTATGGTGTCCAGAATCCAATCAATGCCGTAGCGAACATCGCGATCGGTGATTCGCGTAGTATTCTGATCGCTCCTTGGGATAAAAGCGTAATAAAAAGTATTGAGAAAGCGCTTGTTGAAGCGGATTTGGGACTGGGCGTAGTCAACGAAGGGGATAAAATCCGGCTGACCGTCCCGCCGCTGACTGAGGAAAACCGCAAGGATCTCGTAAAAAAATTAAACGAAAGGATGGAAAAAGTCCGCGTCATTTTGCGCGGAGCGCGGGATAATGTAAAAAATATCATTGAAAAGGCGGAAGATGATAAAGAAATTGGCGAGGATGAGAAATTCCGCTTCGTCAAGGAATTGGATGAATTTTCTGCCAAAAAGAATGAAGAACTCAAGGATATGCGCGATCGGAAAGAGAAAGATATAATGGAAATATAAAAATCTTATCATGCTACTAACCATAATAATATTCGTTTTAGTCTTGTCGGTTCTAGTCTTTGTGCATGAGCTGGGCCACTTCTACACCGCCTGCCGTTTCGGAGTCAAGGCGGAGGAGTTTGGCCTAGGCTTCCCGCCGCGCTTCATTGGCTGGTATAAGAACCGGGCGGGGCGCTGGCGTCGCGTTGTTGGCGACCGGAGCGTGGAAAGCCTGGAAAACAGCCAGGATGAAGGCTTGCGGCCTGGTAAAAACCGCACAATCTATTCCCTGAACGTCCTGCCGATTGGCGGTTTTGTAAAGATCAAGGGAGAAAATGGCGAAGGCAAGGATGAGCCGGATAGTTTCGGTTATCAGAAGATTTGGAAAAGGATAATCATTTTGAGCGCCGGCGTGATCATGAATGTGCTGCTCGCTTGGCTCCTTTTATCTGTTGGTTACGTCGTTGGCTTGCCGCAGGCGACGGAGATGACCGGCTCTCACGCCCGAATCAGCGAATCGCAAGTCAATATTGTTGAAGTTTTGTCCGGATCGCCGGCCGAGCAGGCCGGGCTGAAAGCCGGAGATGCGGTTTTGAGCGTGGGCGCTGTGGAAGTCGGGACAGAACAGGAACTCCAAGACAGCATCGCGGCGGCGGTCGGCCAGATAACCGAGCTGCGGATCAAGCGTTCGGGAGAGGAAGTGTCACTCAGCGTGACGCCGGAAACGGCAGCCGAAGGAGAACGGGCAACGATTGGCGTAGCCATCTTTTCTTCCGGCCTAGTCAGTTATCCTGTTAGATACGCCTTCTGGGAAGGCGCCAAGACAACCGTTTGGCTGACCGGCGAGATTGGCCGGGCTTTCGGTGGCCTTTTCCGTCAGATCTTCAGCGGCCAGAATGTTAGCGATCAATTTGCTGGTCCGGTCGGTATCGCCACGATAACTGGTCAGGCGGCCCGCTTAGGCTTCTCTTATCTGCTCCAGTTCGCCGCTCTCTTGTCGCTCAATTTGGCTGTCTTGAATATTTTTCCTTTTCCAGCGCTCGATGGCGGACGGATACTCTTTCTCCTGATCGAGAAGATTAAGGGGCGCCCAGTCCGTAAAGAAGTCGAGGCCTTCATCCATAATGCCGGCTTTCTGTTTCTGATCGCGCTCGTAATATTTATTACCTACAAAGATATAATTAAGCTCTTCTAAATATGAAAGTTATTATCAAAGCCACTAGGTTGCCGATGACCAAGTCGCTCCGCGATTATTGCCAGTTAAAGATGGATAAGATAGAGAAATATTTAGGGAACCTGCCCCCGGTCCATTGTGATATGGAAATCGCCAAGACGGTCGGCGATCAGCGTAAGGGTGAAATTTATCGCGCGGAAGTCAATCTCCAAGTGCCCCGTCAGATGCTTCGGGTCGAGAAGACCGCTAAAGACTTGTATAAAGCTATTGATAAGGTTCAGGAACACCTGAAGCTAGTGATCAAGAAATATAAGGAGAAGTTGCAGAGCAGGAAGAGCGCTGTTTAAAGATCGATATAGGTAGTAGAAATAAAAAAGGCTCTCTAAAAAGGGGAGCCTTGTTAATATATTAAGATAGTTCTGTCAACTTTATTTTATTAGGGATACATATTATACTGAATTTACTAAGAAGTTACGGCCTCCATTTTTTTATTTCGTCTATTATTAGGCAATTATGAATATTTTTCAGATTTTTGGCGACGCCAACGAAAAGATTATCAAAGCTATGCGGCCAACCCTGCAAAAGATTGGCAGTTTCGAGCCGGAACTTCAGAAACTATCTCCCGAGGATTTGAAAGCCAAGACGGCTGTTTTGAAGGAGCGGCTCGCCGCTGGTGAAAGTCTAGATGATCTTCTGCCCGAAGCTTTTGCTACGATGCGGGAAGCCGCTCGCCGTATCCTTAATCAACGACATTTTGACGTTCAGCTGGTCGGTGGAATCGTATTACATCGCGGTCAGATTGCCGAGATGAAAACAGGTGAGGGGAAGACTCTTGTCGCCACTTTGCCGCTTTATCTTAACGCCTTGGCGGGTCAGGGCGTCCATCTGATTACGGTTAATGATTATCTGTCGCGTCTAGGCGCCGGCTGGATGGCTCCGGTTTATCACGCCCTCGGGCTTACGACCGGAGTAATCGTTCACGACAGTGCCTTTGTGTATGATCCAGAATATAAGGATGAGAGCCAATATGATGAGCGCCTCCAGCACTTCCGCAAGATTCCGCGCCGTGAAGCCTATGCTTGTGATGTCACTTATGGGACTAACAATGAGTTCGGTTTCGATTATTTGCGCGATAACATGGTTTACACTTTGGCGCAGACGGTTCAGAGGCCGCTTCATTACGCGATTGTTGATGAAATCGATTCGATTTTGATCGATGAGGCGCGCACGCCGCTCATCATCAGCGCTCCGGCCGAGGAATCAACTGATAAATACGCCCAGTTTGCGGGGATCGTCTCCGGCTTGAGCGAAGAAGAGGACTATAACGTCGATGAGAAGATGAAAGCGTCCACCCTTACCGAAGCGGGAATCAATAAAGTCGAAAAAATACTCGGGCTGGGCAATATTTACGTGGAGGGCGGCATAAAAGAGGTTCATCACCTGGAACAGGCGCTCAAAGCTCGCGTCCTGTTCAAGCGCGATCGCGATTATGTCGTCAAGGACGGGGAGATTGTCATCGTTGATGAGTTCACCGGCCGGATGATGCCGGGCCGGCGCTACAGCGAAGGTCTGCATCAAGCGATTGAAGCTAAGGAGGGCGTCCAGGTCCAGAAAGAGTCGCGGACCATGGCGACTATCACTTTTCAGAATCTGTTCCGTTTGTATAAGAAATTGTCCGGTATGACCGGTACGGCCGCCACCGAGGCCGAAGAATTCCATAAGATTTATGGTCTGGATACGATTGTTATTCCAACCAATAAGCCCAATGTCCGGAAAGATTTGAATGATCTTATTTATCGCACGGAACTCGATAAGTTCAACGCCGTGATTCGCGATATCAAGGAGCGGCAAGCCAAGGGTCAGCCGGTTCTTGTCGGTACGATTTCGATCGAGAAGAACGAGATATTCACCGAGCTGATGGAACGGGAAGGGCTCAGGCCGCAGATGTTAAATGCTAAGAATCATCAGAAAGAGGCGGAGGTGATTGCTCAAGCCGGGCGGAAGGGATCGATTACCCTGGCCACCAACATGGCCGGCCGCGGTGTCGACATCATCCTCGGCGGAAATCCGCCGATTGAAGCGGAGCAGGCAGAGGTCCGGTCTCTGGGCGGTCTGCATGTGATCGGCACCGAGCGTCACGAATCGCGCCGCATCGATAATCAGCTCCGCGGCCGCGCCGGTCGTCAGGGCGATCCTGGTTCTTCCCAGTTCTATGTTTCGACCGACGACGACCTGATGCGCATTTTCGGCGGAGATCGGATGAAGAGCCTGATGCAGACCCTGAATGTCCCGGCCGATATGCCGATCGAAAACAAGATGATCTCCAAGTCGATCGAATCGGCGCAGAAGAAAGTGGAGGGGAATAACTTTGATATCCGTAAACACCTGGTTGAATATGACGATGTCATAAATAAACACCGGACCGCGATTTATAAATTACGCCGCGAGATTTTGGATATAGCGGAAGCCGATATTACTCGGGACGGATCCCCACCGGTGGAAGCGGCCCAAGAAGCTAGTGTCCCGGCCGCCACCCGGACGCTTAAGGATATTATCTTTGATATGGTCCAAAACGAGATTCTTCACGTTGTGAATTTTCACACCGCCTCTGAGAACGTCGCGGACTGGAATGTAAAAGAAATTGCCGAAACGATGCGGACAATTTGGAATACGCCGGAAGATCTGCCGAGTAAATTGGTCACGATTGCAAAAAGCGAAAAGAACCGGGAAGATATCCGAACGGAAATTTCCGTTTATTTGACAACGGAAGCCCGGACCCGTTATGAAGGACTAGCCGCTAACTTTTCCGCTTCCGGCTTGTCGTTTGGCGAAGTGGAGAAAGGCATCTTGATCCGCTCCATTGATCAGATGTGGGTAGATCATTTGGAAACCGTTGATTATCTACGTCGTGGCATCGGTTTGCGCGGCTACGGCCAGCGGGACCCGCTCGTCGAATATAAGAAAGAGGCCTATCATCTTTATCAGGAGCTTAACGGTCTTATTCAGAAGCAGGTGGTCTACTCCATCTATAAGACAGGTGACGCCCTAGTGGCTTCTCAGAGCTATGAGCTGCGCCGTTTTAGCGAGCAGCCGGCAGCCCAGCGTCTGAATTTTACCGGCGCCGCCAAGGAGATGCATAGGCAGGCGGAAGAGCGGAACACGGCTGATCTGGTCCATGAAAAAGTAAAAACCGAAAGCGGCGAGAAAGTTGGACGCAATGATCCTTGTCCCTGTGGAAGCGGCAAGAAGTTTAAACATTGTCACGGGAAATAGAATGGAAGAACCAGAGTAGATGATCGGGAGGATTGAAGACCGGAACAGACAAGTCGAGGGCGAGTAATTAAAAAAGGGCAAATAAAATATCTCCTCACCTATCATCCCGCTGCTCCGCCCTATAACCCGAAAGTCCGGGTGGAGCTCGAGAAAGATTTCAAGAAGTTGAAAAAATTATTAGTCCGAGACCATGGATCTCATATTTCCCCAATTTGAAGGACACGCCGGGCTGCGCTACGGATTTTCGAAGCGTTCCGCTGGTTCGATGAACCGGCGGCATGAGGTCAAAAACCGTCAGGATTATTTTCGTCAGATCGGCATCGATCCTTTTCAGACAGCGACCGCCGATTTGGTCCATGGCAATACGCCGCTCGCGGTCGACGAAGCCGCCGGCGGGCAAATGATCTCTGGGGCCGACGCGCTTGTGACTGACCGGCGGGGATTATTTCTTTCCGCTACCTCAGCGGACTGCTTCCTAATCTATTTATTCGATCCGAAACGCCGGGCGATTGGAATTGCCCATGCCGGCTGGCGCGGGGCGCTGGCGGGCTTGATCGCTAATACCGTTGATTTGATGTCTACTCGCTACGGCTCGGCTGCGCCAGACATTTTGGCCGGGGTTGGACCAGGAATCAGGGATTGCCATTTCGAGATTAGCTCATTTGATATTATTAAATATCAGGCCTATCCGGAAGCGATTATCAAGCGTTCGGGTAAGACATTTATCGACTTGCCTCTTATCATAAATCGCCAACTACTCACCGCCGGAATAAGCGCCGGCCACATCACGGATTCAGGACGCTGCACCTATTGCCTAGCGGACGAATATTTTTCCTATCGTCGTGATAAGCCGGAGCGAGTGCAGCCGATGGTCGGGTATATCGGGGTGACAAGCAGATAAATATAAACATATATAAAATAGCTAAGATCTGGTCCCAGCCGGCAAAAGTAGTTATGAATAATTAAAAACTCCCAGCCACGTGGCCGGGAGTTTTTAGACGACAAGCTTAATATTTTAGTTTTGCGCGTCGTCTTTTTTCTGCTCCTTATGGGCCCGGGCGTCGACTTCATAGTTTGTGTTCTGGGTCTCGAAGAAGTTGACTAGTTCCAGGGCGTCGGTTGCCGAGGCCATCCATTTGGCGGGATTAGTAACTTTGAAATGCGGGTCGAAGCCCAGTTCTTCCAAGCGTCGGTCCGCCACATATTGGACATACTGGTTCACGTAGTCGGCGTTGACGCCGAGGATGCCGCGCGGGAACATATCTTTGTTATAGGCGGTTTCCAGATTGACGCCGTCGATTATGATCTGCTGGATCTCCTGGCTGAACTCGGGAGTGACGATATCCGGATTTTCTTCCAGGATGGTCAGGATGAGGTTGATACCGAATTTCAGGTGCAGGCTCTCGTCGCGGACGACCCAGTCGATCAGCGAACCGAAGTTTCTTAGCTGGCGGCGCTGGCGGAAACTGAGTGCGACCATGAAGCCACTATAGAACCAGATGCCTTCCATGACAATGTTATAGGCGATTAGATTGCGCACGAAGTCTTTTTTTCCTTCCACAGATTCGACATCAAGCGCGGCATTCATTCGGACCAGAAATTTAGTGATCCAATCTTCCTTGGCCTTGATCGAAGGCGTTTCCAGATGTTGTTGGAAAACCTTTTTGCGGTCGAGCGGGAAGGTTTCCAGGACGTATTCGAAGGCCAGACAGTGATTGGCCTCTTCCCACATCTGTTTAGCCAGATAGAGATGGGCTTCCGGCGCCTTCAGATAGGGGTAGACGCCTAGTGCCAGGGTCCGGTTCACGATCAGCTCGGCTGGATTGAAGAAGCTCATCAGGAAACTGACGGCGTGGCGCTCGTCATCGGTCATCTTTTTCCAGTCTTCCAGATCTTCGCCTAGGGCGATCTCATGCGGGAACCAAGTATTGGCGACAGCTTGGTTATATAGGTCATACGCCCATTGGTATTTGATGGGGCGGAGCTGCATATCTTCATTTAGCGGTTTGCCTAATATCATATATTTTTCAATTAAATTTTTAGATTAATTTATTGGCAGCTGTCGCACAGGAGACGCTCCTGCGGATCGACCGGGCAGGCCTGACCCGCCACAGAAACGCCGGCGGCCACCGACTGGGCGACGGGGGCCGATTTTTGGACCGAGATGCTGGTCGTGACGGAGACTTTCTGGGCCAGGAGGGCGCCGAAACCCTTCTTGCCCACGCCGGTCGCCTTATTAACTTTCACGGTGCTCTGTTCGGCGGTGTGGCGGGGTTTCATGTGGAGATAGTAGGTGGTCTTCAGGCCCTTTTCCCAGGCCTTCAGGTAGATATCCATAATTTCTTCCGTGTCGCGGGTCGCCAGATACATGTTGCGGCTGATCGCCTGATCGACCCATTTCTGAGCGCGGGCCGCCACCTCGATGAAGGCCGTCGCCCCGACCGAGAAAGAATCCTTATAGATGTTTTTAATGTTTTCCGGGATGCCGTCGATTGCGGTCAGATCACCCTGGTTCACCAGAATGTCTTCCCGAACCTTTTCCCAGATGCCGAGCTCCTTGAGCTTGCGAACCAGGTTAAAGTTAAGTTCCAGATATTTACCGGACAGGGTATTGCGGCTGAAGATTTGTGCGAAACGGGGGTCGATGCCGGTCGAGGTGCCAGCGATGAGGCCGATGTTGGCGGTCGGGGCGATGGCCAGCAGGGTGGCGTTCCGCATACCTTTCTTCACCTTGGCGCGGAGCGGTTCCCAATCGTGTTTGGTGGTGCTTGAGCGGTCGACGGTCACGGCTTGACCGCGGCTATCTTCGAGCAGCTGTAGAGTATCGTAGGGCACATAGCCCTGGGACCAGCCGGAACCCGCGAAATTATCATAACTGCCTTTTTCCTGGGCGAGATCGGCGCTGGTATCGATTGCTTGGTAGCTGATGAATTCCATGATCTGGTCGGATAGCTCGTAAGCCGCCGGGCTGTCGTAGGCCAGATCCATCTTCTCGAACATATCGCTGAGCCCCATGACGCCCATCCCGATAGCGCGATTTTGGCGGTCGGAAGTGCCGGCCTCCGGGATCGGCGGCTGGTTGATATCGACGAGATTATCTAGTTGGCGGATGCCGATATGTACACTCTCCTTGAGCTTTTCCCAGTCGACCTGTTTGTCGGTGGTCAGATGTCGGGAGAGATTGATGGACATCAGGTTACAAACAGCAACATTATCCTGGTTAGCCGGTAAAGTGATCTCCGTGCAGAGGTTGGAACTGTGGATCGTGCCGGTATTATTGTTAAGGGCGCGGACATTGGTGGCGTCCTTCCAGGTTAGCCAGGGATGGGAAGTGCCTTGGAGAGAGACAATGATGTTATTGAATTGCTCGCGGGCCGGAATCTTCTTGAAGATCCGCATCTTGCCAGCCTCGGCCAACCCGATATATTCCTTATACCGCTTCGAAAAGGCACTGCCGTAGAGGTCGACGAGGTCGGGCGTTTCGTTCGGATCGAACAGGTACCAGGCGTCATTATTTTTGACCCGGATCATAAATTCATCGGACATCCAGACGGCGGTATTGGCTGTCCGGGTACGCCGGTAGTCGTCGCCAGCATTTTGCTTGAGATCCAAGAAGTCTTGGAAATCTAGATGCCAGTTTTCCATATAGAAGCAGAGGGCGCCCATTTTCTTGCCGGCTCGCGAGATAGCGCGGATCGTGGAGTCGATGATATGGAGGAAGGGGACTGGTCCGGAAGAGAAGGTATTGTTGGTCGAGATCGGCGAACCGTTGGCGCGGAGTTTGGTCACGGCCAGGCCGATGCCGCCTGTCGCCTTGGAAAGCTTCATTACATCGGCCACCGTCTTACCGATATGCCCGATATTATCTTCCATATCCATCAGGAAGCAGTTGGAAAGCCGTGGTGATAAGGTGCCGGCGTTGATATTGGTTGAGCCGCCGGCGACATATTCCAGGGCGGACATCTTATTATAAAACATCTTGGCGACGGCGGTCGGATCTTTTTCCTTGATCGCCATGCCCATGGCGACGCGCATCCAGAAATATTGTGGCGTTTCCCGCAGTCTTTGGCGGGCGTCCTTTATAAAGTAGCGGTGCTTCATGGTCGATAGGCCGGTGTAAGTCAGGAGGGAATCGCGGCTGAGATCAAGCACAGCAGACAGTTCTTGAAGATTAAAAACCCTGAGCTCCGGAGTGAGCATTTTCTCCTTGATGCCTTGCTCGACATAGTTTAAAAAGCCGTTGCGATGCTGGCGTTCCAGATCATCCGCGTCTGTGAAGTCACCGAGAACTTCCTTATAGATAAGCTTTAAAAGCAGACGGGCGGCGATGATGTCAAAATCAGGGTCGTCTTTGATGTTCTGGACCGTCGCGTTGATAACCGCCTGGTCAAGCTCGGTGGTTGTGATCCCGTCGTAGAGGGTGAGCTGGGTTTCCGAGGCGATCTGCATGATCTTCGCGGCCTGGTCGCTTAGGCCGAGAGAGGCGGCGGCGATCGCCTGGTTGATCTTGTCGGCGTCAAAATCTTCTTGGCTGCCGTCGATCTTCGTTATCCTTAAGGACATATTTTTTTCTAGAAATCAGTCAAAAGAGGCTCGCGAGCTTGGCCCGAGCCCTTTCTTCCCATTTCTATATATAGTGTGTAAAGTATTTATTAGTATACCATATATAGTAAATGAGGACAACGGGCCGGGAAGCCCCTTTTTTCGGGCCTAATATTTAGCTGTCTTTTTTATCTTGATTTTCCACAGGTAATATGGTAGGTTTAGAGGGCAGGATTAAAGAAAAATGAAAATAATTGTTGGTTCAAAAAATCCCGTCAAAGTTGAGGCGGTCAAGGAAATTATCCAAGACTATCCGGTTCTAGCCGGAGCTTCCGTCGAGTCGGCCCAGCCGGATACTGGCGTCTCTGATCAGCCGCTCACGCTTGACGAGACCATTCGCGGCGCCAAGAATCGGGCCCGGGTCGTTTTTTCTGGCTGCGACTATAGCATCGGTCTAGAGTCTGGCCTGATGGCGGTTACCCAGTCCAAGACCGGTTATTTCGATATCTGCGTCTGTGCGATCTTTGATGGCCGCGATTATCATATCGGCCTGTCTTCTTCTTGGGAATTTCCGGACCGGACGATCACCGAGGCCATCGTGAGGGACGGACTCAATATGACCGATGCCTTCCATAAAGCCGGCTGGACGGCCAATCCGAAGATCGGCTATGCCGAAGGAGCGATCGGCGTCCTCACCAAGGGGCGGCTCGATCGCAAGGAGTATACCAAGCAAGCCTTGCGGACGGCGCTCATCCATCTGGAAAAATTCGATTTCAATCATGAAAAAGATTTATAGACTACTATCTTCTTTCTTCCCGGGAGCTATCAAAGCGTCCCTGTCTTGGAAGTGGGGCATGCTCAAGTATTTGGTTAAGCATTCCTGGATTACCCCTCGCCGTGAAGGCGATTTCAAGATGGCGGAAGATTTTTTCTTGAATTATCATGCTCTCGATGAAGCTGCGCGAGCTGAGAAGCTTGGCCGCTTGACGATCGGTCTCGATGAAGAAAGCGTAAATATGGTCAAGCTGGTGCTGGATAGGCAGCGCTACGTTTTCACCCACGATATCCTAGCCTTGAAAAGCGCTTACACCGCCGAAGAGCGGAAGATGCAGAGTCAATACTACCGAGAGCTGGGTAAAGTGAGGCGGTCTTGCCTAGATAAAGATTTTCACCATTTTTCATCAGAGGCTTTCATCTTCTTGGGCGGGCTGCCCTTTTTTTCAGAATCGGTCCAGGACCGTCTTCGGGCGGGGACTATCATCGATGGCGGCGCTTATAGCGGAGACTCTGCCTTGTCGCTTTGTCGGCACTATTCGGAGGCGACCGTTTTTGCCTTCGAGCCGGAGCCGAAGAATTATGAGAGACTTATCAAGAATACCGCCAGTGAAGCGCGCATCGTGCCGGTCGATTTGGCTCTGGGCAATGGGATCAGGACTGAGCTTTTTCTGGCTTCTGACGGGGCCTCATCTCGGGTAGCGAGCGGCGGCAGTTCTCTTAAGAAGGTGAAGACAGTTGCCCTTGATGCGTTTGTCGCCGAGCGTGGAATCTTGAGAGTGGACGGCATCAAGCTTGACCTCGAGGGTTTCGAACAGGAGGCCCTAAAAGGGATGGCCGATTGTCTCCGGCAGTGGCGGCCATGTCTTGCCATATCGATCTATCATAGCGCCTCGGATTTCTTCACGATCAAGACGATGATCGAAGAGCAGGGGCTCGGCTACCGGTTCAGGATCGCCAAGGTCAATCCCTTTTCTCTGGCGCAAGAAGTGATGCTGCTGGCGTATCCGGCTTAATCTGTGGAACGAATTATGAAGCTAGCGATTGATTCCCATACCCTGGAGCAAGGCGAGTGGGCGGGGAAAGAACAATACCTGATGAGCCTGCTTGTCGCCTTGAAAGAGCGATCGGGTGTCGAGTTGTTCGTTTACAGTCGGCGGCCGCTTAACTTAGAACCTAGTCTGGGCCTGGCGGTGACTTTTGTCTCGAAACGGCTGCCTAAGCCGCTTTGGCAGTTATGGCTTCTTCGTGACCTGCGACGACAGAAGATCGATCATTTTTTCGTGCCGTGCACCTATTTGGCTGCTGCCCTCAATATATTTGTTCCCCAGACCATCGTCATCCACGATTTGAGCTCTCTCTTGCCGAAGGTGCGTCAGACGCATACTCGGGTGTTACGTCTGAAAGAAAGACTGACCCTCGCTCTCGCCCTGGCCAATAGCCGCCATATTATCGCTATCTCTGAACATACAAAAGAAGATATTGGGCGGTATTTTCCGGCGGCGCGCCAGAAAATAAAGGTGATCTATCAGGGATGCCGTTTTGGTGTCTTAAGGGCCGAGCAGGTGGACAGGGAGAAGAAGCCGCTTGTTCTGGCGGTCGGCACCATTGAACCGCGCAAGAACTTGGCCGCGCTCATCACGGCCTTTGAAGATCTGAAGAGATTGGAACCGGCTACGGCCTGGCGCTTAGTTGTTATCGGCAAGGTCGGTTGGAAAGCGGCCCCGATTTTGGACCTGATGAGTAAGTCGCCCTTCGCGGACGACATAGAGATTACTGGGTATATAGACGATTCAAGTCTGCGGGCGTATTATCAGGAGGCCGCTTGTCTGGTCTACCCCTCGAATTATGAGGGTTTCGGCCTGCCAGTCGTGGAGGCGATGGCTAACGGCTGTCCGGTCATCGCCGCCTCCCATTCTTCCTTGCCGGAAGTGATGGGGCAGGCCGGGATATATTTTCATAAGTTGGCAGACATCAGCGTTCTCGTCCGGAAGCTCAGGACCGACCGCATCTGGCGCGATCAGGTGATCGATAGGGGTCTAGCGCAGGCGAGGGCCTTCAGTTGGGAGCAAGCCGCCCAGAGTATCAAAACATTGATTCAAAGCTAAAAAGGACCTATTATCAGATTATGCAGGAAGACTTTAAAAAAATGACCGCCCCTTCTTTTCCGCGGCAGGAAGAGGAGGTTTTGGCATTTTGGACGAAAGCCGACATCTTCAATAAGACTCTGTCTAAAGACGCGCCACGCGGTGAGTATGTCTTTTATGACGGCCCGCCATTTGCCACCGGTATGCCGCACTACGGCCACCTCGTCGCTAGTATCATGAAAGATGTTGTCCCGCGCTATCAGACGATGCGGGGCTATCATGTCGACCGCAAGTGGGGCTGGGATTGCCACGGGCTGCCGATTGAAAATATCGTCGAAAAAGAGCTGGGCACGAAGACTAAAAAAGATATTGAAACGATCGGCATTGGCAAGTTTAATGATCTCTGCCGTTCCAAGGTGCTTACCTATGTTGACGAATGGAAGAAGACGATCGGCCGCCTCGGCCGCTGGGCCGACATGGACAATGCCTATAAAACCATGGATCTCTCCTTTATGGATTCGATCTGGTGGGCCTTCAAGCGTCTGTGGGAGGAAGGGCTCATCTATAAGGATTACCGCTCCATGCACATCTGTCCACGTTGTGAGACGACTCTCTCGCAGTCGGAAGTTACCGAAGGATATCGTGACATCAAAGATTTATCGGTGGTTGCCAAGTTCGAATTGACGGATGAGCCCGGCACCTATGTTCTAGCTTGGACCACCACGCCTTGGACGCTGATTGGCAACGTGGCTCTCGCGGTCGGAGCCGATATTGATTATGTGAAAGTTAAGAAAACAAGCGATGGCCGTGAAGAATATTATATTTTAGCTAAAGAAATATTTAATAATAAAGAAGCAGGGATAGGTCCGCTTTTTACTAGCGCTAAGGAGTTAATTGCAACCGAGGTTCCGCCAATTAATGATGTTTTCGGGGAAGATTTTAAAGGATCAGCTTTGGTTGGTAAATCCTATAAGCCTCTCTTCGATTACTATTCTTCCGATGAGAATCTTGCCAAGCGTGAAAATGGTTGGAAGATATATGCTGCCGATTTTGTAACCACGACGGATGGGACCGGGATCGTCCACATTGCGCCGGCCTTCGGCGAGGACGACATGAGTCTAGGCAAAGCGGATGATTTGCCCTTCGTCCAGCACGTCTCCATGGACGGGACCTTCAAGCCGGAAGTTAAAGATTTTGTCGGGTTGCACGTTAAACCGATTGGTGACCACACTTCGACCGATGTTGAGATCATAAAATATCTGGCCCGGCGCGGCACCTTGTTTAGCAAGGAGAAATACGAGCACAGCTATCCACACTGTTGGCGCTGCGACACGCCGCTCATCAATTACGCGACCTCTTCCTGGTTCGTTAGCGTCCTGAAGATTAAAGACAGCCTGCTCAAGAATGCGGAAACGATTAACTGGTCTCCGGAATACATCAAAGAGGGCCGTTTCGGCAATTGGCTCGAAGGCGCGCGCGACTGGTCTATTTCGCGTCAGCGTTTCTGGGCGAGCGCCATCCCGATCTGGGAATGCGCCTGCGGCGAGAGGGAGGTGATCGGTAGCGTGGCGGAGCTGGAGAAGAAAACAGCGTGCCAGATCGAGGATATCCATAAAGATAAAATTGATTCACTGACTTTCCCGTGCCCCAAGTGCGCCGGCCAGATGAAACGCGTTCCCGACGTTTTGGACTGCTGGTTCGAATCTGGTTCAATGCCTTTTGCCCAGCTGCATTATCCTTTTGAGAATAAAGAGAAGTTTGATCGCAATTTTCCCGCCCAGTTTATCGGTGAAGGCGTTGATCAGACCCGCGCCTGGTTTTATTATATGCATGTCCTGGCTGGTGGCATCTTCCACGACGCCGCCTATCGGAACGTGATGGTGAACGGCATCGTGCTCGCTGAAGGCGGCAAGAAGATGTCTAAGCGGCTGAGCAATTATCCCGATCCGGCGCTCATCATGGATAAATACGGGGCCGATGCTCTGCGCGCCTATCTGGCTTCGTCACCAGTCATGCAGGCGGAAAATCTGAATTTTTCTGAGAAGGGTGTCCAGGAATCGCTCCGCAAGAACATCATGATCCTGTGGAATGTCTATAAGTTCTATGAGATTTTTGCTCCGGAATATAAAGGCGCCGCCGGGAGCAGTAATATATTAGATCGCTGGATACTGGCCAAGCGGGAGAAGTTAGTGGCGGATGTGACCGCCGCTTTGGAAGCCTATGATCTGCCTCGGGCGATGCGGCCGATAACGGAGTTCATCGACGAATTATCAACCTGGTATCTGAGGCGCAGCCGCGATCGTTTTAAGTCCGAAGATGAGAGCGATAAACAGAGCGCTCTAGGTACGCTTAAGGTTGTTCTCGAGGATCTGGCGAAGCTTATGGCGCCCTTTACCCCTTTTATCGCCGAAACTCTCTGGCAGAAAGTGAGTGGGCACGATTTTTATGATCAGGAGCGATCGGTCCATCTGGAAAATTGGCCCGAAGCCAAGCGGCCATCGGTTCTCATCAAGAATCTGGCCCGGGTGTTCAGTAAAGAAAGCGCCGTGCCAAATGACAAGGTGATCCTGGCCAAGATGGCGCTCGTGCGCCGGATCGTCGAATTGGGGTTAGCACAGCGAGATGGAGCTGGGATTAAAATTCGTCAGATGTTGGCTAAAGCGACCGTCCGGGGCGGTGAGAAATTACCGGAAGAATATGTCCGCCTGATCACCGACGAACTGAACATCCAGGCTTTAGATTTTCAGCCCGGGGCCGGCAACCTGGTGGTCGCTCTCGATACGGTCATCACGCCGGAACTCAAGAAAGAGGGAACCAAGCGAGAGATTATTCGGACGATTAATATGCTCCGTAAAGACGCGGGACTCAGCTTACAGGACCGGACGGATGTTTCTTTCTCTAACGCTTCGCCGGAGATAAACCAAGTCGTTAAGGAAATGGGCGATAGCATCAAGCGGGATACCTTGAGTACCAGCCTCACCCTCCGGGCGGAAGTGACAGCCGCGATCAAGAAGGAAACGAAGATTGGCGAGAGCCAGATAGTAATCGGGATAGATAAGATCTGATATGGTTAAGATCGTTCTTTTTAGCGATTTGCCTTATGGTCATCAGGTTTAAAAATTACTAATTATTTAATTCAATCATATGGAACTATTCACCACCCTCCTCATCATCTTGGGCGTCGTAATCTTGATCAGCCTGAAGCAGATCAACCAATACGAGCGCGGCGTCAAGTTCACGATCGGTAAATACACTGGTATCATGCAGCCGGGTTGGCGCGTCGTTCTACCGGTATTTCAGAGTTTCCGGAAAGTCGATATCCGTATCAAGGCGGTCGACGTGCCGGACCAGAAAGCTATCACCCGCGATAATGTGCCCGTGACTGTGAACGCCGTCATCTATTATAAGGTAGCCGCGGCGGAAAAAGCGGTGATTGAAGTTGAGAACTTTTATTATGCCATCTCTCAGTACGCCCAGACTACGATGCGGAACATCGTTGGTTCGGTTACATTAGACGAACTACTCTCCAAACGGGATGAGATTGCCGATCGAATTAAAGATATCGTGGACAAGGAGACGGACGAGTGGGGGATTAAGGTCAATAATGTCGAATTGAAAGATGTCTCGCTCCCGGAGTCCATGGAGAGGACTATTGCTAAACAAGCCGAAGCGGAGCGCGAGAAGCGCGCGGTCATCATCAATTCCGAGGGCGAACTGGCGGCCGCCTCTAATGTTGCTCAGGCCGCGTCCATCCTGGCTCAATCCGACGGCGCCTTACATTTGCGTACCCTTCAATCGATCAACGATATCTCAAGCGACCAATCTAACACCATCGTCTTTGTGACGCCGGTTGAGATCCTCAAGGCTTTTACTAGTTTTAAGAAAGATAATCACGACGTTAAATAGTAGTTAACATCAATCGCATGACGACTAAACAGATACATGACCTGGCGATCAAGCTGGGTATCGAGCACGACCTGCGCGGTCAGGCGCGGGTCAAAAAAAACCTGGCTCGTCGCCAGAAGCAGTACGAGGAATTATCTGCCAAGAACCAAGCCGAATACGACCAGGATCGGCTGAGAAATCCTTATTCCGATTCTCTGGTCCTCGTTGATCACGGCCGGAAACAGATCAAGAAGGTGCTCGTAGGGATAGATATGGAAGGGGCCGAGCTCTTGCTCGCCAAGCAGTTGGGCGATATCGATCTGGTGATTGCCCATCATCCCGAAGGCCCGGCGCTCGCCGACCTGTCTGATGTCATGCATCTGCAGGCCGAAGTCCTGGCTGACTACGGTGTACCAATCAACATTGCCGAATCAGTGACGAGGCCCCGCATCTCGGAAGTCCATCGCGGACTGTCGCCAATCAATCACGACCGTTCAGTGGATTTTGCTCGGGTCCTTGGCCTCGACTTCATGTGCGTCCATACCCCGGCCGATAATATGGCGGCTAATTTTATGATCCGGCTTCTTAAGAAGAAAGAGTTGGAGACGGTCGGCGAGGTTATGGAAGTTTTGAAGTCTGTCCCGGAATATCAGGAGGCGGCTAAGCGGAAAGTCGGGCCGATGATATTTGCCGGTGCGCCGGAAAATTATACCGGCAAGATTGTCGTGACCGAGTTCACCGGTGGTACCAATGGTTCTAAAGATATCTACGAAAAGATGGCTCAGTACGGCATCGGGACAATCGTCGGTATGCACATGAGCGAAGAACATCGGAAAGAAGCAGAAAAATACCATATCAATGTCATTATCGCTGGACATATGGCGTCCGATTCTCTTGGCATGAATCTTTTCCTGGATGAGGTCGAGAAGAAGGGGATTGCCGTTGTGCCGGTATCCGGTTTGATTCGGATAAAGAGGTTTAAGAAATAAAGGCCTGTGGGCCAACCACTATGATCGCATTTATCCGAGGTCGGGTTATTACTAAGAGCTCGTCTTACGCCGTCATCGAGACGGCCGGTATCGGCTATCAAGTCTTTTTGGGAGAAGCTCTCTTGAATGAATTGCCCTCAGGCATCGAAGTGGAAGTTTACACTCATCATCAAGTTAGAGAAGAAGCTAGCGATCTGTACGGCTTCAAGACGGTCGATGACTTGGAACTCTTCGAGTTGTTGCTCACAGTTTCGGGTATTGGTCCTAAATCGGCGCTTGGTATTCTGAATCTGGCTACGGCTGGTGATGTGAGAGAAGCGATCATCCGTGGTGATGACGGACTCCTAACTAAGGTGACCGGTATCGGTAAGAAGACGGCCCAGCGATTGGTGCTCGAGCTCAAAAATAAAATCGTTCGCGTCAGTGGCGCCCCCTCAGCCTCTGGGCGCGGACCGCTTGGCGGCGGCGATGAACTTGACGCCCTCATGTCGCTCGGTTATTCGCTCAGTGAAGCGCGCGCCGCTTTAAACCAAGTAGAGCCGGAAATCACCGACAGCGGCGAACGGGTTAAGGCCGCGCTCAGGAAGATGGTCCGGAGATAAGCGGATTGGACAATCAGGTTTTTTTTGATTAGTATAAGAGGTGTATAAAGCGTTTTTAGATCGCATATGAAACAATCTCAGCTGTTTACTAAAACCGTCAAGGATGTCCCTAAAGATGAGACCAGTTATAACGCGCAAGCGCTGATCCGCGCCGGTTTTATCGATAAAGTTGGGGCCGGCATTTACACCTATTTGCCGCTCGGCAAGCGGGTCCTGGACAAGATTTGTCAGATAGTCCGGGAAGAAATCAACGCGATTGGCGGCCAAGAGATACTGATGACCGCCCTGATTCCCAAAGAGAACTGGCAGACTTCCGGCCGTTGGGAGTCTTTTGACGCCCTGTTTCGTCTGGCCGGTAATGACCAGAAGGAGTATGCCCTGGGCGCCACTCATGAGGAGATAGTTTCTCCCCTTGCCCGTAAATACATCTTTTCTTACAAGGACCTGCCCTTTGGCGTTTATCAGATCCAGACAAAATTCCGCAATGAAAAGCGGGCTAAAGCCGGTTTGTTGCGGGGGCGGGAATTCCTGATGAAAGACCTTTATTCCTTCCATGCCGATCAGGAAAGCCTCGACGAATATTATACGAAGGCCACTGAGGCCTATAAGAAAATATATGAGAGGCTCAGCCTCGGAAGTCAGACTTACCTGACCTACGCCTCTGGCGGCTCGTTTGCTAAATATTCCCATGAATTCCAAACTTTGGCCGAAGCCGGTGAAGATTGGATATACCTTTGTGACCGTTGTCGCGTCGCCGTTAATAAAGAGATAATCGGCGAACAGGACAGTTGCCCGCTCTGTGGCAACAAGGAGTTGATCGAAAAGAAAGCTATCGAAGTCGGAAATATCTTTAAACTCGGCACTAAGTTTTCCGAGCCCTTCGGGCTCAAATATAAGGACGCCAGAGGGGCGGAGAATCCGGTGATTATGGGTTGTTATGGGATTGGACCAAGCCGTATTATGGGCACAATCGTCGAGATTTGCCATGACCAAAAGGGAATAATCTGGCCGGCGGCGATCGCGCCATACAAAGTACATCTGATCTCGCTAGGCGAAAACGGTGATGCGGAAAAGCTCTATCAGGAGCTCCAAGCCGGCGGTTGGGATGTGCTGTTTGACGACCGAGATATTTCCGCCGGCGAGAAATTCGCCGATTGCGACCTGATCGGCTGCCCTTATCGGGTAGTGGTCAGCCGCAAGACCTTGGCGGAAGGGAAAGTCGAGATAAAAAAGCGTTCTGAATCTACGACCACAACTGTCGCCCTGGAAGGTCTAGCCGCTACTTTGCAATCTTATGTTCAATAAGCTTTTGGGAAAATTTAGTCATGATCTGGGCATCGATCTGGGAACCAAGAATACCTTGGTGTATTTTGCTGATAAAGGGGTGGTTGTAAATGAACCAAGCGTTGTAGCGATTAACAAGCGGACCAACGAGATCCTGGAGGTCGGGGAAGCGGCCAAGAAGATGGTGGGTAAGACGCCCGGCCATATCGAGGCCATCAAGCCGCTCGTCGATGGTATTATTTCCGATTTTGAAGTAACGGAAAAGATGCTTAAGTATTTTATCGGCAAGGTGCAGGCTGAGAATTTTAGCCTAATCGCCCGGCCGCGGGTCGTGATCGGCATACCGCTCGATCTTACGGAAGTGGAGAAGAAGGCGGTCGAGGACGCCGCTCAATCGGCGGGCGCCCGCAAAGTCTATCTGATCGAAGAAGCGATGGCCGCCGCCATCGGCGCCCGGCTTCCGGTCACCGAGGCGACCGCCACGATGATTGTTGATATTGGCGGCGGCACGACCGAGATAGCCGTCATCTCGCTGGGCGGAGTGGTGACCTGGAAGTCTCTCAAAGCGGCTGGTAATGAGTTTGATCAGAATATCATCGAATATATACGCGAGGAATTTAATATTCTGATCGGCGAGCAGCTGGCCGAGAGTATCAAGATTGCCGTCGGTTCAGCCGTTCCTCTCGATGAGCCGCAGGAGATCGAGGTCCGGGGCCGCGATCTGGTTACCGGGCTCCCTAAGGCTCTCATGGCTAGCGATAAGCAGATCCGCGAAGCGATGAGCCGGACGGTTATCAAGATAATCGACAACATCAAGACCATTTTAGAAACGACTCCACCTGAACTAGTGTCCGATATCTATGAGCGAGGCCTGTACCTGTCAGGCGGTGGCGCACTTCTGCGTGGCTTGGATAAGGCGATTTCTGCTGCGACCCGGATCCCGGTTAAGATTGTCGATGATCCTTTGACTTGCGTGGCGCGCGGCACCGGTATTCTCTTGTCCACTCCGGAACTGCTTGAGAAAGTCGTTCTGCCTAACAGCGGGGAATAATCTAAATAATCTATGGCTTAAACGCGGAAAGCACAGATATGATCAGATTCAAGAAAAATAATCCGCTACTTATCTCCCTGGCAGTGGCAATGCTACTGTTTTTTTTACATTGGACAGGCTTGCTGCGCGGTCCAGAGAATCTTTTGACGGCTTCGATCCAGCCGGTAACCAGCCATCTTTACGGCTGGTCGATGTCTCTGGGAAATTTGTTCCGGACCAATCAGGAGACAGCCGATTTTCAAAATGAAATCGAGCGCTTACGCCAGGAAGTCGCTGACCTGACTGTCGCCAATTCCAAATTTTTGGAAATCGCCGATGAGAATAAGAAGCTCCGCAGCGCTCTTAATTTCCAGGAAGCCAAAGGTTTTAAGACTGTTACGGCCGGGATCATCGCTAAAGAAGAAGCCGGTGAAGATCGCCGCGACTTGGTTATCAACCGCGGCGAGCGGGATGGTCTCCGCTCCGGCCTGGGTGTGGTCAGCGAAGAGGGGATGATTGTCGGCAAGGTGGTGGAGACCAAGGATCGGACAGCCCGGATATGTCTGGTAACCAGTCCCAATTGTCGCCTGGCGGCTTCGGTCCAGAATCAGAATAAGACCCAAGGCCTGACTGACGGCGATCTGGGGCTGACCATCCGGATGAGTTATATCCCGCAGCTCGAGAAGATCGCGGTTTCCGATCTAGTTATTACTTCTGGCCTCGACGGGGGAATACCCCGCGGTCTGGTCATTGGCCGGGTCACCCAAGTGAAGAATGAAAGTAATGAGGTCTGGCAGGAGGCGACGATCGAACCGCTTCTTAATTTCAGCAATTTGACGGTAGTCAACGTGATAGTACCCTGAAGTTTATGCTTAAAAGGATCGGGCAGCCCACTTTTTTTATCTTACTCGCTTCGGCCGCCGCAATCTGGCAGTGGTCCTTTATCTATGCTCTTCCGCCGTTTGCCAGCCAGTTCAGTCTCGTTCTGATAGTCCTAGTCTTCACCTTATTTTTTTTCGACTTCCGTTGGGCCGTAGTTGTCGCTCTCACGAGCGGTCTCTGGCTTGACCTGGTCGGTTTTGATTTTTTTGGATTGTACATCATTAGTCTTTTTCTGACCGCCGTCCTCACCGATCGTCTACTTAAAGGCTGGCTCACCAATCGTTCCCTCTATTCCTTCGTGCTTCTGATCCTTATTGCCTCGCTCGCTTACGATGTTTTGGCCGCCGGGTTATTTTACTTTTCGTCCGCTGACCCGGGAAGCTTTTTCCTGTGGCGCGGGGCGTTCTGGGCTGGATTGGCCTACCGGGCGGCTTGGAGCGTCACGGCGGCACTCGTGATGTTTAGTCTAGCCGGAGCGGCCACCCGCCGCCTTAAACCTTTCTTTTTGGCGAATAAGTAATCTTTATGGTATCATAATTACGAGCAGAGCTTAGAAATCCGCAGTTTTATGCACAAAATATGTACGACTTTGTGACCATCGGGGGCACGACCCGCGATATTTCATTTTTTACCGACCAAGGGCTGATTATCAAGAATAAGAAAGATATCCTGCGCCAAGAGGTCCTAGCCTTTGAACTGGGGGCTAAGATTAAAGTAGAAAACTTCTATTATTCTTATGGCGGCGGGGCGGCCAACACGGCGGTCTGTCTGGCTAACTTCGGATTCCGGACAGCCTGCTTGGCGCCGGTCGG
>CAZLGE010000006.1:0-26399 GCA_964559375.1 uncultured Gammaproteobacteria bacterium
GAACGGGAAATTTATCATCCATAATCTGTTAGCGCGCCACGTCTCAACCCGCCTGATCGAGAAAGTTAAAGGATATGAGTCGAGCGCCTCTTTCATCCTAATTCATCCGTCCGGCGAAAGGATTATTTTCGCCCAACGCGGCGCCAATTCCCAGCTGTCGATTACTCAGGAGAAATTACGGGTTCTCAAGAAAGCGAAAAATATCTATATCGCTTCGTTAGCTGGAAATTGGCTGCTTAATCTGCGAAAAATTTTCTTGGGCGTGACAGCCGGCCAAAAGGTATTTTGGAATCCCGGCATGACACAACTCATCGGCGGCCTGGACGGACTCGGACCGTTTCTCAAAAAAGTCACGGTTCTGGCGATGAATAAGGATGAAGCGACGGAGTTTGTTATGAGAACGCCTGGGTTTAACAAGAAAAAACGCGCTTATCTCGATAAGACCGAAAATCTACTGACGGCGATTCATGGTTTCGGGCCGAAGATCGCGCTTATCACCCTAGGCCCGGATGGCGTCATGGCTTATGATGGCCAGAAATTTTATCGTCGGGCCGTCTTTAAAGAGAAAAAGCGGGTAGATTCGACCGGTGTCGGTGATATATTCAATTCCACCTTTGCCGCTGGACTCAATCTTTTTGAAGGAGATATCGATAAAGCGCTCCATCTCGCGCTACAGAACGCCGCTGCCAAGGTGGCCCATCTGGGCGCGCAAAACGGTCTGATCAAGATCTGATTTATAAATTTTTGATTTATATGATAAAAGACGTAATTATTAAGCCGTTAGAAAAACATCGCGATGCGCGCGGTTGGTTGGCGGAAGTTTTCCGCCGCGATGAATTTAATTTTGATCCGGCGATGGCTTACGTGAGTGAGACTCTTCCCGGGGTGATTCGAGGCCCGCATGAGCATGTCTCCCAGAGCGACTGTTTCGTCTTCCTGGGGCCCGGCGCTTTCCGCTTATACCTGTGGGATCGCCGCAGTGGATCACCGACGGAAGGGGAAAGCGTTATAGTCGAAGTTGGGATTGATAACCCTAGTCTAGTAATTGTTCCGCCCGGCGTCGTTCACGGCTATAAGTGCATCTCCGATATTCCGGCGTTCAGCCTTAACTTGCCCGATAAGTTGTATAAAGGCGAAGGTAAAAAAGACGAAGTGGATGAGATCCGGTGGGAAACGGATCCGGCCTCACCTTTTAAGATCGAGTGATATGTGTATTTTTTGCCAGATTGTCGCCGGCGAACTGCCGGTTCATAAGGTTTACGAAGACGAGAAGACACTAGCCTTTTTGGATATCAAGCCGGTTAATGCCGGCCATACTCTAGTTATTCCGAAAATCCATTATCAGAATATGGAAGATATTCCGGATAATGAATTGCTGGCTGTAGTAGCAACGGTGAAGAAGGTCGGCGCTCTTCTTAAAGACAAGCTGGGCGTCGCCGGCTATAATCTCGGAGAGAATAACGATCCGCTGGCGGGCCAGTGCGTACCGCATCTTCATTTCCATATCATGCCCCGGCGTGAAGGCGATGGCCTGAAGTTGTGGCCGCAGCGAGACTACGAGGCGGGGGAAGCGGAGGAGATAATTAAGAGACTACAGAGTTGATTATGAAATTACTCGTGACCGGCGGCGCCGGCTTCATCGGTTCCAACTTTATCCGTTATTGGCTCAAGGAGCATCCGGAAGACGAGATTACTAATCTCGATCTTTTGACTTACGCCGGTAATTTAGATAATCTGCTTGATCTTAAGAGTGAGCCGCGTTACCGTTTTGTGCACGGCGACATCTGCGATCCTGTTTTGGTCGGCGATTTGATAGACGGCCGTGATATCGTGGTTCATTTTGCGGCCGAAAGCCATGTTGACCGGTCGATCAAAGATAGTGCCAGCTTCGTCAAGACGAATGTGGAGGGGACCCGTGTCCTTTTAGAGGCGGCGAAGAATAACGGCTTGACTCGCTTTCATCATATCTCCACCGACGAAGTTTTCGGCTCCCTGGATTTTCGCGCTCCGGCTTTCAATGAGAAAACGCCCTATGATCCGCGCTCCCCGTATAGCGCCTCAAAAGCCGCTTCCGACCATCTGGTCCGCGCCTATTACCACACTTACGGTCTGCCGGTGACGATATCCAACTGCTCTAATAATTATGGGCCCTATCAGTATCCCGAAAAATTTATTCCGCTGTTTATCACCAACCTGCTCGAAGGGAAGAGGGTTCCGCTTTACGGTAACGGGCAAAACGTGCGCGATTGGATCCATGTCGACGATCATAATCGCGGTGTCGATCTGATCATCCATCAGGGCCGCATCGGCGAGACATACTGTTTGGGCGGCGACAGCGAAAAAAGCAATCGGGAAATTACCAAGCTTATTTTAGAACTGCTTAAGCAGGATGAGACGATGATTGAGACTGTCGACGACCGCCCAGGCCATGATCTGCGCTATGCGATTGATTTTACTAAAGCGCGGGCCGATCTCGGCTGGGAACCGCAAATCGGCTTTTTGGAGGGTTTGGCGCGAACCGTCGCCTGGTATAAGGGTAACGAGGCCTGGTGGAAAAAATTAAAATAATAAATAAGTTCGATATCGTATGGCTAACCCTAAAATTTATATCATCGAAGACGACGCCGATTTGCTTTACGGTCTCGAGTCGCAGTTCGCGGCCGACGAATTCGAAGTCGCGACCTCGACGGGCGAAGAAGACCTTGATGAGACTGTGAAGGATCTGCGGGAGTTTGCTCCTGATTATCTGATCCTTGACTTGATTCTCCCTAAAGTGGACGGTTTTGAGATTATCAAAAAGATCAAGGCGGATGACGAATTGCGCGATCTACAGATTTTCATCTTTACTGACTTGAGCGATGAAGACAGCCGCCAGCGCAGCCTACAGCTCGGCGCCGACTACGTCTTCCTCAAAGACGAGTTCGATACCTATGAATTTTCCGAGAAGGTCAAGCGGATCATTGGTAATCAATCTAAGGGGAAAAACATCGATGAAGAGAGCGGCGCCGACGAATGGGACGGGGAATAGTTGATTGACTAAGAGCCCCAAACATACTAAGATGAGTTAGTATCTGTTTTTATTATGTTTATCAAGCGGATCGGCATCGATCTGGGCACAACCTATACTCTCATCCATCTCCCTAAGCGAGGGATCGTTATTAATGAACCCTCGGTGGTGGCCGTGGCCCGCGACGATCGGAAGATACTCGCTGTCGGTAACGAAGCAAAAGACATGATTGGCCGGACGCCGGATACGATTATCGCCGTTCGTCCGCTCAAGGACGGGGTGATTGCGGATTACCGGGCGACTGAAGCCATGATCCGCTATTTTATAAATAAGACTTTGGGCGGTATCCGCCTTTTTCGTCCGGAAGTGATGGTCGCCGTGCCGGCCGGCATCTCCTCGACGGAGCGCCGCGCCGTTATCGAAGCGACGATCGCCGCTGGCGCTAAAGCCGCTTACATCATCAAAGAGCCGGTCGCCGCGGCGATTGGCGCCGATATTCCGATCGGTTCGTCCACTGGGCATATGGTCATTGATATCGGCGGTGGGACAGCGGAAATGGCCGTCATCTCGCTCGGCGGCATCGTAGCTGCCACCTCGGTTCGGGTTGGCGGCAACAAGTTCGATGCCGCGATTCTTGAGTATGTCCGCAAGAAATATAATCTGGCGATCGGCGAGCGGACGGCGGAAGAGATTAAGATCAATATCGGATCGGCCCTATATATCGAAGATAAGCTGTATATGGAAATCCGCGGCCGCGATATAGTCACCGGATTGCCGCGTAGTATCACCGTTTCGAGCGACGATGTGACCGAGGCCATCCAGAATGAGCTGGAAGCTATCATCGCTGCCGCTAAGAAGGTCTTGCAAAAAACTCCGCCGGAACTTTCCGCTGATATAGTCGACAAAGGTATCGTCCTCACTGGCGGCAGTTCGCTCCTTCGTAATATGGACCAGCTCCTTTCGCGCACTACCGGAGTGGCCGCTTACGTGGCTGACGATGCCATGCTCTGCGTCGCCAAAGGGACGGGAATCGCGCTGGATAATCTGGATTCGTACAAGCGCAGCATTTTAGCCACACGCTAATCAGTCCGCCGCCTTCGGCCCGGACTGATTTTTATTGAGTATTATGATTATTGGCATTGACGCCTCACGCGCCAACCTCAATCACAAGACCGGTACCGAATGGTACTCCTTTTACCTAATCAAGAATCTGGCCGCCATTGACCGCACCAATACCTACTGGCTGTACGTCCAAGATAAACCGCTTCCGGAACTGGCGGCGGCTGTCAAAGATAATCCTAATTTCACTTTTAAGTTGCTTAATTGGCCTTTTTATTCATTCTGGACCTTGGGGCGCCTGACGCTCGAGATGCTCTGGCGCCGCCCTGACGTCCTTTTCGTTCCGGCTCATGTCCTGCCGCTCGTCTCGCCGCGGCGGACGGTTAATACGATCCATGACATCGCCTTCATTCGGGAGAAGAATCTTTATCGATCCGCTAAAGTGAAGACCGATTGGCAAGGTTTACGGCCGTTTATAAATTTTTTTGTCCGCTCAATCACTCTCGGACGCTACCGCTCCGAATCGCTGGATTATCTGTATTGGTCTACGGCCTATGCTTTGCGGCGCGCTCGAAAAATAATCGCCGTTTCCCACTTTACGCGGCAGGAAATTTTGGATCACTATAAGGAAACGCCGCCCGAAAAGGTGGTGGTCGTTTCTAACGGCTATAACAGCGGATCATATCGCCCCGATCTGGACCCGATAAAGACTCAAGAGGTTCTGGCTCGCCATAATCTGGTCCAACCTTATTTTTTATATGTCGGGCGGCTGGAAAAGAAGAAGAACACCCCGACTCTCGTCGATTCTTTCGCTCTTATGCGCGAGAGTCACCCAGAACTTGAAGAAGCCCGTTTGGTTCTGGTCGGAGATGCCGGTTTCGGTTTTGATGAAGTTAAATATGAGATTGAGCTGTTCAACCTGAATTCTCGGGTCAACCTGCCTGGCTGGATCGCTGAAGAAGATATGCCCTACATATTTAATGGTGCGCGGGCCTTTATTTTTCCGTCGCGGCACGAAGGTTTCGGCATTCCGGTGCTCCAGGCGCTTGGTGCCGGCTTACCGGCCGCAGTTTCCGACCTGGCCGTACTCCGCGAAGTGGCCGGGGACAGCGTCCTCTATTTCAACCCGCGCGATAAAAAATCCTTAGCGGATGCTCTGGCGCGTGTTTTCCAGGATGAGGAGCTGCGCGCCCGTCTCCGGGAGCAGGGGCTTAGCCGCGTCCGGTTATTCAGCTGGGAGAAGTGTGCTCGCGAAACCCTGAATGTTTTGGAAAACCTGTAAATCATGGGTCTTTGGACAAAGACCCCAACTATGATAATATAGAGATGTTATATATGAGAAAATTAGTAACATCTTTTTTTGTTATTGCTAAGCGTCTGGCGGTCATCGCCATAATGTCGCTTTTTTTTATTGAGCCGGCTTTAGCTAATATCACGCCCAATGATCCCTATTATGGTCGGCAATGGTATTTGGGGCGCATACGAGCTGATAGCGCTTGGGGTAAGATCACATCGAGTCCTGATATCATCATCGCGGTTATCGATTCCGGCATTCAAGTGGACCATCCTGACCTCATTAATAGCCTGTGGCATAACCGACGCGAGATCCCGGGTAACAAATTTGATGACGATAATAACGGCTTCATCGATGATGTGAACGGCTGGGATTTCGTGAGTGACGTTCCTGACCCAGCGCCGAAATTTTCTGACGGTTGGAGTGAGGCCGGCGTTTCACACGGGACGATAGTCGCCGGTGTGATCGCCGCCCAAGGAAATAATGGAGAAGGCGTGACGGGAGTAAGTTGGAAAGCGCAGATTATGGCCCTAAAAGCGCTTAACGATCGCGGAGAGGGCAAGATGACTGATGTAATCCGGGCGATCGACTATGCTATCCGTAATGGCGCCCATATCATTAATCTGAGTTTCGTCACTTTTACTTACAGCGAGGCTCTCCAAGAAGCGATCAGCCGCGCACACGAGGCCGGAGTGATTATTGTAGCGGCGGCTGGCAATGAACCGGCTGGCGGTAGCGGTTTTGATATCAGTAAGAAGCCAATCTACCCCGCTTGCTACGACGGCGAACTTATCGGCGAGAACATGGTGATTGGCGTTGCCGCGACCGACGCGCTTGATCAGAAAGCGCGATTTTCCAGCTACGGCTCCCGTTGCGTCGATATCGTCGCGCCGGGAATCAGCTTTTTTAACACTATGACGGCCGGAGCTGATCCGCAGGAGCCAGGAAAGATTTATGACGGTTACTGGTCCGGCACTTCGCTGGCTGCGCCTCTAGTTACCGCCTCTCTGGCGCTGATTGCCCAGGCCAACCCAGAGCTCGACCGCCGCGAGATTGTTAATATTCTTTTCGCTTCGACAGATAATATCAGCCGTCTCAACCCGGATTATCCCGGCCAACTGGGTAACGGCCGGCTTAATGTCGACCGGGCGGTGACCATGGCGCGGAGCGAACTCTATAAGGCGACCGGACGGCTAGTTTTAGTGCCCGCTCAGGGCAGTGAAATCGCCCGCCTGGCTGCCGCTGACGGAACCGCCCTGTCTTTTTTGACAGATCCTTTCTTTCGCGCGGGCGCTCATCTGGCGGGCGGTGATCTGAACGCCGACGGTTTTGAAGAGATAGTAATCGGCGCCGGTCCCGGCCAGGAGCCGCTTATAAAAATATTTGATGCCTATGGCCGCCTGCTCGGTCAGTTTTTGCCTTTTGCTAAAGATTTCCGGGGCGGTGTTGATGTGGCAGTGGCCGACCTCGATAATGACGGTAACGGCGAGATCATCGCCGTGCAAGCGGCGGGCGGTAATGGTGAGGTCAAAGTGTTTGACGGCCAGGGCCGGTTGGAGAGTCAGTTTTTTGTCGATAGCCAGAATTGGCGGGGTGGACTCAGCGTGGCGGCCGGAGATTTTTCTGGCGGCAAGCAGAAGCAGATCGTTGTCGGTTATGGAGCGGGCAGCGAGCCGCAGGTCCGGATTTTTACGGCCGAAGGCCGGATTGTCAGTGCTTTTTTAGCGTATGAGAAAACTTTTCGCGGTGGCGTCGAGGTAGCGGCCGCCAATCTTGACGGCCGCGCTGATCGTAACCAGACGGAAATAATAGTGGCTCCGGGAGTCGGACGAGATCCTCTGATCAAAGTTTTTGATAACCGGGCGGTAGTTAAGAGCCAATTTTTCGCCTTTGTCCGCAATTGGCAGGGTGGGCTGAGTCTCGCGGCTGGTGATTTGGACGACGACGGTTTAGCGGAGATAGTCGCTGGCGCGCGCGCGGGAGCGACGCCGCATGTCCGGGTTTTCGACCGCCAGGGAATAGTGAAGCAGTCTTTCTACGCCTGGAATGAGGACTTTAAAGGCGGCGTGAGTCTTGGTATAATAAAGGTGAATAACTAATTAACCAAATATGTCCAAGCAAGTCATCTTCGATAAGAAGAACATCCTCGTGGCCGGTGGCGCCGGCTTCGTCGGCTCGCATCTTTGTGACGAGCTTGTCAAAGAGAATAAAGTAATCTGCGTGGATAATTTTATCACCGGTAGCGAACGGAATATCGATCACCTTTTAGTCAATCCCAATTTCATCTTTATTAATTACGACCTATCTAAGCCGCTCGATCTGGCCGCCCTGGCCGATCTCAAGAAGTTCAAAGTCGAATTCCAGGGTTTGCAAGAAATTTACAATTTGGCCTGCCCGATGTCACCGCGCCATTTTTTGGAAAACCGGCTAGCCACTCTTATGGCTAATTCCTATGTGGTTAAGAATCTGCTTGATCTGGCCGTCAAATACAGCTCGCGGTTTTTGCAATTTTCTTCGTCGGTCGTTTACGGACAGCGCCAGGAGGATAATCCTGGTTCCAAGGTCAGGGAAAATTATTTGGGAGTGGTAGACCAGCTTTCCGCCCGCAGCTCTTACGACGAGGGAAAGCGTTTTGCGGAAACCATGGTCAGTAATTATCGCTCTCTCTACAATCTTGACGCCCGCATTCTCCGGCTGTTTAGAGTTTATGGTCCGCGCATGGAGGACAACGATGATCAGATGATACCTGATTATATAACGAGCGCCCTGGAGAATAAAGAAATCGTTATCCACGGCGGCCCCTCCTTTTCCTCTTCTTTCTGTTACATAAGCGATGTGATCGACGCCATTGATAAGTTTATGAAATCGGAACTAGCCGGTCCGGTCAATATCGGGTCGGATATCGACATCAAATTAGCCGACCTAGTACAGATAATCATTAAAGAGATCGGCTCTCAGTCGATGGTTACCCATGCCGAGGGCAAGCTTTTCCTGAGTGAGCTTACACTTCCCGATGTCCACTTGGCTAAGAACGAACTCGGCTGGATGCCGGTCGTGACTTTAGAAAACGGTTTAAAAAAGACCATCTTTGATATCAAGGCACATAAGAAGTTGCAAGGTTTTGGTTTTTAGGCGGTTGCGCCGAGGCGGCGGGCGAGTTCGTTTGAATCGTCCGGCCGAAACAGACTATCGCTGGGCGTAATCATTTCTGGTATCCCGCCTAGATTGGCGGCGATCACCGGCAAGCCGACCGCCTGCGCTTCGCGGATCACGGTCGGAGAGTTTTCGTAACAGAGAGAAGGCACAATTAGCCAGTCGGCTTCCGACATGGCTTTTTTTGTTTCAGCGGCGCTCAGCCGGCCCCGGAAAAGTATCCGACTGTCGAGAGCGGACGCATTTTCCGCTTCTCTCAATCGACTGCCGTCTCCGACGATAATTAGCCTGATGCTCGGGTCGCGGAGTTTTTTAAAAACGTCAATTAGGAAGAGAATCCCTTTGTGAGTTTCAATCTGTCCTACAAATAGATAATTCTTGGCCGCTGACGGCATTTTTCTTTCCGGACGGGCTAGCGGTAAGAGCTGGCTGGGCGACGTTATTACTTTTTCCGATTTACAGAAAAATTGGCGCTTCTTATGTTCGTTGAGCAACCAATTTGAAGGAGAGACTACTCGTGCCGGCGAAGCGAAGAAAGACCGGGTGGCGGTTTGGTATAGGCGGGCGGCTAAACTGTCAACTCTTTTTTCGCGACCCCAGAACATGAGTCCTGAGGGGTGAAGGAGTTGGATATCGTGTAGCCAGTGCTCATGTTCAAGCCCTAGATGGCGAATGGCGAGCGGCGTCATGAAACCTAGTCCCATTAGATTGTGGCTGATTATTCGGGCGGGCTTTTCGCGGGCCAGGATGCTTTTGATTTCTCGATATTTGCGCCAAGAAAAGATGTTAGCCAGATGCCAGAAGGGGCGTAGGAAAAAGGGCCAGTCGCCCAGATTGAAATATCGTGAAGCGACATGGACGACTCGTGGTCCGCCTTCTGTCGGCTGGAGAGATGAACCGACGGGCCTGGTAGTCACCAGGAAGACCTCGTGGCCCGCTTCGCGTAATTCTTCTATCTGCCGGGCGACAATCTTTTCCGCGCCGCCGCGTTCATAAGGGGGATAAAGATTATTTAAGATAGCGATTTTCATACAAATAGCCCGTTAAGAGAATCTCTCATCTTATTAAGGTCATAGCGATTTTCTGCCAGGCGGCGAGCAGCCCGGGACATCTCGCGCCTGGCTTCTTCATTATCAAAGATGAATTGCAGTTTTTTTCTCAGGTCGGCGGCATCACCCGGCCCGACCAGCAGTCCTTCCTGAAAATTATGGAAGACGCTCCGGACACCGGGGAGATCCGAGGCGATGACCGGAACGCCGCAAGCCAGAGCTTCTGTGAGGACGATGCCGAAGGCTTCGTGGCTGTTTATGGAGGGTAGAACGAAAAGATCGGCGTTTTGATAAGCCCGCACCAGCTCCAGATCGTCGAGCCGTCCGCGGAAGTGGACCGAGTTGTTGATTCCGAGACGGGCCGACTGCGCTTCGTATTTCGGTCGCTGATCGCCGTCACCGACTATATCCAGCCGCCACCGTTCCTGATCCAGGCCGGCGAGCGCCTCAAGAAGCACGGGAATACCCTTGAAATAATGAGCCCGATCTAGACCGCCCACAAACAGCAGCTGGAGGCGCTGGCGCTTGATGAACTTGTCGTTCACATAATTAATCATTTCTTGAGCCCGGGCGATCATCTTGTTTTTTGTTGGGCGATGTAGGCGCGCGGGCTGGAATTTTTTTAGATCCAACCCGAAAGGTATTTCTCGAAATTTGTCCGGATGTTTCCGGTAATAATCTTTGAGGCAGCCGTTTTTGACATAATCGAGGCTGGCGGTGACGACGGTTTCTGCCTGCCGGAAAAGACGCCGGACGATTAGACGTCCGGGCAAACTCAGGAGCCGGGCCACCGGAGATAAACCGACGGCATCCATATGGTAATGGATGATCAGCCGAGTCTGACGGGAAAAAAGCATAAATAGCCAAACGATCTCGGCACTACCGAAAAAAGGATAATGGAGATAGATATAATCAAAGCCGCGTAGGCGCCAGAGAAGCTGGGGCAGGAAAGCGCCGTGCCCGTAGCGTAGCCAGGGCTTTAGATGGAAGGGCGTGTAATCGACGACTTCATGACGTTCGCCTAGAAGTTGGCTGATCTGGTGGGCGCTACTGGCCATGCCGCCGGTATAAGGCGGCCAGGCGCAGGCAATATTGGCTATCTTCATAGGGAAAGCTGATTCATTTCTTATCGCCGAGCGTTATCTGTCGCACCAGTTCGGTCAGCTGGCGGTCCAATTTAGCGATTGACAGGCGCAGACGGAATACTAGATAAAACAAGGCTAGGACCGCCAGATAGATCAGGAAGTTAATGCCGTTTCCCGAAAAGCCCAGATAGGCGACGAGACGGTCTATCTGCTTGATGAAGATAACGGCTAGCGCGGCGGTCAGCCAGAAGGCCAGCCAAATTGCGAACTCGTTAGGCGTTATCTCCTTTTTTTTATTCTGATCGTAGAGTCTGATGATGAAAAAAAGGATGATGATCCCGGCCAGAATTTGCTGCCACATAGATTTATTCCGCCTTCGGCGGATTGATTATCTTATTGATTAACAGATCTTTGAGAACCTGGAAGCCGCCGCTCAACTTTTGACCGAATTCGTGATAGACGACTGTGACCGGCACTTCCGCAATTCGGAGCCTGGCGCCGAATGCCTTAGCTTGAATTTCGCTGGCGTGGGCCATCTCACGGTTAGTGATCCGGATCGCCAGGGCGGCGCGGCGGTTAAGGGCGCGGAAACCATTTTGCGGATCGCTGAGCTTTACACCCAAGACAAGGCGAGTGAAGATTTTGGCCAGAGGCATGATGACATATCTTTTTATAGCTGGCCAGTTCGTTGGCCGGCCCAAGAAGCGAGAACCAAAAACGATATCGGCCCGGTCTTCTTTAAGGGGAGCGACCATGTCGGGGATCTCCGCGGCCAGGAATTGGTCGTCGCCGTCGAAGTGTACTATAATGTCCGCTGCCGATTTGAGGGCGTAATCGTTGCCGGTTTGGAGCGCCGCCCCTTGACCGCGGTTGATGGGGTGTCTGAGGACCGTCGCCCCGGCTCCGGCCGCCAGCCGACCGGTCTCATCTCGTGACGAGTCATCGACAACGACAATTTCCTGGACATGAGGTCGGACGCCATTTATCACTTTGACGATATTTTTTGCCTCGTTCCAGGCAGGTATGACGCAGATAATCTTCATATCCGGGGCCGCCATATGTCAAAGCGTCCGATGAGAGTGCGCTGGCCGGTCGTTCTTTTTGACTCGAGGTGTGGCCAGTCAGCCAAACGCTGGTTTAGGACCAGCTTGAGAATAGCCGCTGGAAAACCGTTTTGAGCTGCCACCGCCAATATTTGGTCGCGAGCCTGGCCGGCGGTGTCTGCTTTTAAGGCAATGATTACTGATCGTCCGGTGGCCGCCGCTCTTAGGGCATAAGCGATAGATCGATCATCCGGTAGGTCATCGCTGAAGATTAGATCGGAATCGTGGTTGAGAATTTTTTCCCAGATAGCCGGGGAAGCCGGTAGGTAATTTACGCCGGCGATCTCACCAGCCACTTCGCTACCATTCGATAGCCAATAAACATTCCTCTTAGGATCATTCTGTTCGAGGAGCAGGGCAGAGAGCGTTGCGCTCTTGCCTTGGCGGGCCGGGGAGCTTACCGCCATTAGGCCGGAGCCGGTTCGCAGAAAGTCTTTAACCACGCGGAAATCGACGGTTGACAGCCCGAGCTGGTTTAGCCGCCATAAGCGGGACGGATTATTGATGATACTCACGACAATTTTTTCACCATCTTTATCTGGCCGGACGATGAGGCGGAAATCAAATTGGCAGTCTTTATGCCTGAGTTTACCCGCGCGGCCGGCGACCAATTCTCCCGGCGCCAGTTGTAGCAGCCGGCGCAAAACGATTAGGAATTCTTCCTCTAATCTAGGCGGGATAGCCAAGGTTAAGACGCGGCCGCCGGGCAACCGACAATCAAGGGTGACTTGCCCTGGCCGGGCATTAACAGTCAGGCTGTCGGCACCCGAGCCGGTGGCATAGCGGAAAAGGTTAGTGACTATTTTTTGGCTCATAATGACCTCATTATAACATGGTTTTGTATTATTATAAAATGTGATAAACTGAAAATGTCTTATATTTTTACTAAAATATGGCTTATTCCAGCTTATACGCCAATTTTTTTTCTGTTTGTCAACGGACAGGCTCGGCTGTGGCTAGTCTTTGGCGTTTTTCCCCTACTCGTTTTTATCTACTTGCCATCTTGCTGCTTCAGGCCCTTGCCTGGTGGGGAGCATTTTTTATCTATCGTAACTTGGCCGGCGATATCTTGGTTCTACATTATAACGTGGATTTCGGTATCGATCTGATTGGCACGCCGCAACGGATATTTTTCTACCCCATGTTCGGTTTGGGTATTACCCTTTTGAATCTGGCCGGGGCGGCTTTCTTTACTCGGCACAAGGATTTCCGGATCTTTGCTCATCTGCTTATGGCTGCCTCGGTTAATTTTGGATTGATTCTAAGTTTTGCCCTTTTCTTTATCTATTTTATTAATTTTAAATAAGTTTACCTTATCCTGACTATGGAAATATATGTTGTCAAGATCCTATTTTTCACCACGCTGGCCTTCATCGCCGCTTTTAGTTTGACTCCACTGCTTAGCCATTTTTTGTATAAATATAAGCTGGGTAAGAAGATACGGAATAATGGTCAGACGCCGATCTTCAGCCAACTCCACGCCCATAAGGACGGCACGCCGACAATGGGCGGTATACTGGTCTGGGGAACACTCCTGATCCTGATATTAGCCTTTCAGCTTCTTGATGATCTCCTGGCCGCGCCTCTTTGGTCAAGCCTGAATTTCTTGTCCCGATCAGAAACTCTTTTACCTCTAGGCGCTCTAGTCATCACGGCTTTAATCGGTTTATTTGATGATTGGCTGGATGTCCGCGGCCGCGGCGCTCTGGGCGGCGGCGGGCTTAAGATCTGGCATCGCCTTATCATTTACACCCTTATCGCTACGGCCGGCGCCCTCTGGTTCTATTTCAAATTGGATTGGGGAGTATTTCACGTCCCATTTTTAGGCAACTTTGAGATCGGCGCTTGGTACATACCGGTCTTTATATTTATCATCGTCGCCACTTCTTTTTCCGTGAACGAAAGCGACGGACTCGACGGTCTGGCCGGCGGTACTCTCCTCATTGCTTTTGCCGCCTATGGCGTGATTGCTTTCTCGCTCGGACGCTATGACCTGGCCACCTTCTGCGGCGTTATCATCGGGGCTCTCCTCGCCTTCCTCTGGTTTAATATTCCTCCGGCCCGTTTCTATCTGGGTGATACCGGCGCCATGAGTTTGGGCGTGACGCTTGGTGTCATCGCGATGCTGACCAACAGTTCGCCGCTCCTTATCTTTATCGGTCTAGTTTTTGTTCTGGAGTCGCTCTCGGTTATTCTGCAGATTATCGCCAAGAAGCTGTTCCAGCGTAAGATTATCCTATCTTCGCCCATCCATAATCACTACCAGGCTCTTGGCTGGCCTGAGGCCAAGGTGGTCATGCGCTTCTGGGTGATCGCCGGGATCGGCGCTGCGATCGGTCTGATCATCTTTATGATTGACCGAAATTTTTAATCTTCAGTTCATGTTCGGAGGTTCCAAGAAAAAACCAGACGCTGCCATCGGGCATGAGCCGGACCGCAGCTTGATCTGGGCGCTCGGCGTCCTCATCGTTTTTGGTCTGGTCATGCTGTTTAGCGCTTCTTGGGTGGTCTCTTACTCTGAGCACGGTAATACCTATTATCATCTTCTACGCCAGGCGAGATATGTCGTGATTGCGCTCGGCCTCTCATGGATCGTATCACGAATCGACTACCACCGTTTGCAGAAATATGCCGGTTTCTTCCTCTTTTTTTCCATTATCCTCCTGATCCTGGTCTTTATTCCTGGACTGCGCTCCGATTATGGTACGGCCCGCAGCTGGATTAACATTTTTGGCCAGTCTTTTCAGCCAGCCGAATTGGTAAAAGTCTCGTTCTTGATCTATCTGGCGACTTGGTTAGAAGCGAAGAAGAATGAGCTCAAGAGCTTTACCGGCGGCGTCATCCCTTTTTTGATTATCTTGGGCGTGATCAGCGGGCTCATGCTTGCCCAGCCGGATCTGGGGACACTCTTTATCATCGCTTTTACGGCGGTCGTTGTCTTTTTTTCCGGCGGCGGTCGGGTGGCACACATTGTCCTCGGAGTGATCCTGGCCGGCCTGGCCTTATTTGTCATGCTCAGTATGTCGTCATCATACCAGAGCGACCGTTTCCGCTGCCTGCAAGATCCGAGTTTCAGTGCTCAAGATAAATGTTACCAGATCAATCAAGCGATGATCGCGGTCGGTTCCGGAGGGCTACTGGGCCGGGGTCTCGGCGAGAGCCGCCAGAAGTATATGTATTTGCCGGAAGTCTGGGGTGACGCGATTTTTCCCATTATCGCCGAAGAGACTGGTTTTATCTTTAGTTCGCTCCTGATACTCTTGTATCTTTTCATCTTTTATCGCGGACTTATGATTGCCCGGGCCGCGCCGGACATTTACGGCAGCACGCTCGCGATCGGTGTCGTTGTTTGGTTGTCGGTTCAAACTTTTCTTAATATCGGCGGCATGATTAATCTTATCCCGATGACCGGGGTGCCCCTACCGTTTGTATCTGCCGGCGGTTCCGCTACGGTATCCGCCCTCTTGGCGGTGGGCATCTTGATAAATATCAGTAAGCAGACTAAAGAAATAACCCGGTATGGACGTTAAACGAGTAGCCAAAAAAATAATGTTTACCGGCGGCGGAACGGGCGGTTCGGTCACGCCGCTCCTGGCTATCGCCGAGGAACTCCTAAAAGGCCCTGACCACGGTTCGCAGGCTTCGTCGTTCAAACCGGATGCCAAAACGGTCAGCGGAATGATTGATTGGGAGTTTATCTTCGTGGGGACATACCGTGGTCCGGAACGTGAGCTAGTGATCGATTATAACGGCGCAGTTGGACCGATGCGTTTTGTGCCGCTTGTCGGCGGGAAGTTCCGGCGGTATTTTTCGCTGGCTAATTTTTTTGATGTTTTCAAAGTTTTCGGTTCCTGGTTCATCTCCCTCCGTCTCCTGACTATCGAGCGGCCGGATATCATCGTGAGCGCCGGCAGCTTTGTCAGTGTGCCGCTTGTCTGGGCGGCCGCCCTGAAGCGCATTCCTATACTGGTCCATCAGCAAGATGCCCGGCCCGGTTTGGCAAACCGCCTGATGGCGCCCTTTGCCCGGGTTATCACCGTGACTTTTGAAAAATCTTTGTCTGACTTCGGCAAACCAGCGGTCTTTACCGGCAATCCGTTCCGCAGTTTGGCGATGGATGCGGAAGAACTCGATAAGATCAAGAAAAAATATAATGTCACGGCCGGTCTTCCTCTAGTTCTTGTGACTGGCGGCGGTAGCGGCGCCGCGAGCGTTAATCAGCTCGTTTTCAAAGCCGCTCCAGAATTGACCGAATTTTGCCAGGTGATTCATATTACAGGCAAAGGTAAATTACCCGGTAAGATCGATAAGCACGAGCACTATCAAGTTTTCGAATTCCTGCCGAATCGCGAAGTCCTGGGGCTGATGATCGCTAGCCAGCTGGTTATTTCCCGCTGTGGCCTGGCTTTCCTGACCGAACTGTCCGCCCTTAATAAGGCGGCGCTCCTGATTCCGATGCCCCACTCTCACCAGGAGGATAACGCCGCGATTTTTGCCCGGTCTGAAGCGGCCATCGTTATTTTTCAGCATTTACTCGGGTCGAAGCGGCTCGTCTCCGAGGTAAGAAAGATTCTGGACGACAAGGAACTCCGCGCCGCTCTTGAATCTAAGATTGGCGGAGTTATAAAACGTGGCGCTGCTGAAAAAATTGCTGCCATCATTAGGGAAATCGTGAATTAAATTTATGAAAAAAAGAGCTCCTCGACCAGCCGCCTATCTCATTGGCATCAAGGGCGTGGGCATGACTATGCTCGCCCAGTTTTTAAAAGCGCACGGACAGTCAGTTAGCGGATCAGATATCCGCGATGTTTTCTTGACTGACAAGATATTAAGAGGGGAGAAGATAAAAGTGCTGTCTCCCTTCGATTCCGCCAATATTCCGGCCTCCCCGGATAAGATCATCCACTCCTCGGCCTATAGTGCCGCTAATAATCCGGAGTTGGCTTTTATTGTCTCTCACCCGGAGCGCTATAAAAAAATACCACTCATAACCTATGCTGAAGCTTTGGGGGAGGTCTTCAACCGTTATCAAGGTGTCGCTGTTTGCGGTAGCCACGGTAAGACGACGGTCACGGCCTGGCTGGGCTACGTCTTATGGCGCGCCGGACTAGAGCCGAACGTGCTGGTTGGTTCTAATGTGCCGCAGTTCAGGGGCAGCGGACTGAGTGGCCGGTCGCGGCGTCTGATTGCTGAGGTCGATGAGTATCAGAACAAGATGCGGTTTTTCTTTCCCCGCGGCGTGATAATGAATAATATTGATTACGACCACCCGGATTTTTTTAAGACCCGGTCCTCATACGTTCAGGTTTTTACGGATTTTGTGGGGAAGATACCTCGAAGCGGTTGGCTGGTGGTAAATGGCGATGATCACCAAGCGGTCAGAGTGGCCGAGCAGTGTCGCGGCCGGGTCGTTAGCTATTCTCTGAGCGGATCAGACGCGGATTTTTTGGCCGTAGATATCCGTCAGTCAGGAGAGAAGCAGATCTTCCGGCTGAACGCGGGTGGCCGGGATCAGGGAGAATTTTCGATCAAGTTATCCGGTCGGCATAACGTCTCTAACGCTCTGGCCGTGATTGCCGCTGCCCGCCAATATCAGATTTCCTGGACCCAGATTCGGCGCCAGGTGGCTTCTTTCTGGGGTACGGAGCGGCGCGGTGAGATACTGGGAGAATATCGGGGGGCGCTTATCATCGACGATTATGCCCATCATCCGGCCGAGATCAAGGCGACGCTCAGCGGTCTCCGGGCCCGTTGGCCTAAGAACCGGATTATCACTGTCTTTCATCCTCACACTTTCACGCGCACGGCGGCGCTGTTTGGCGATTTTATCCGCAGCTTTAAAGACACCGACCATCTGATTGTCCTCGGTATTTACGGTTCGGCGCGAGAAACGGCGTCGTCTCGGTCTGGCGGAGTCACAAGCGCTAAGCTGGCTGCGGCGATAAAAGATTTCAATAAGCGTGAAGGCATCCGCCAGAGAGTCATATCTGTCCCGACTCTTGATGGAGCCGCCGCCCGTTTGCGCCAGATCCTGAAAAAAGGCGACCGCGTCATTTTAATGGGTGCCGGTGATGTTTTTCGCATCGGAACTAAGCTTTTAAAATAAATTTTACCTATGGCGACAAGCCAGACAATCAGGACCGAGGAGCCAGCGATTAGCTGGCGGCAATTTTGGGTGGAACTGTGGCGGTTGCTCCAGCCGTTTCACCATTTTTTTCGTAACATTCTGACAATCACGGTTATCGCCGCCCTACTTGAACTGACTAAACCTTATATCCTTAAGATCGTAATCGACGGCCTTACCGCTTTTGATGCCGCCAATATCTGGTTTCTGATGCAGCTCATCTTTCTCTATTGGGCTAATGAGCAGATCCGTTCTCTTATCCGTTACTTTAACGATCGCAAAATCCTGCGTCTGCTCGTCGATGTTGAATATTTTCTGGGTCTGAAGGCTCAGGAGAAATTGGTTTCTCTCAGCCTCGGTTATCATGAGCGGGAAAACACTGGTTCGAAGATCGTGAAGATCGAGCGGGGCGTTGATAAGATTTCGGAATTTCTGAACAACATGTTTTGGGAGGTAGTGCCGACCATCGTCGCTCTCACTTTCACGGCCGGCGCCTTGTTCTGGTCTGATTGGCGGATTGGTCTGACCTTCCTGTTCTTCTCGCCGCTCTATATTTTCATTACTTATTGGGCCAATAAGCGCATGTATCCGGTCCGCAAGCAGATCTATCGCGATTATGAGACAGCGTCGGGCAAGATGGGCCAGGCGATTATTAATATCAACGCCGTCCAGTCTTTCGTCCAGGAATCTAATGAGCTCAAAGGTTTTGCCCAGATAAAGGCCCACATCCGCGACAATGAAGATAAGCAGTGGGGCTGGATGATGAAGATTGGGTTGAGCCGCAACCTGATTATAGACTTCGGCCGCGCCGCCGTCTTGGTCTTAGGCGTTTATCTGGTCTGGCGGGGCGAGCTGACGATCGGCACCCTGATTTTTATCTTCACGCTCAGCGAAACCGCCTACAGTTCCTTGCACCGTCTTTCTCGTTTCTACGATAAGATGGAGGAGGGCCGGGCTGGCGTTACTCGGCTGATTCACCTCTTTAACGCTCAGAGCGAGATTGTGAACAAGAAGCGGGGTTATAGGCCGGCGAAAATCTCCGGAGAACTGAAGTTCGAAAATGTTTCTTTTTTCTACGCCGATAACAAGCGGCCGGCCGTTCATGATCTCAATTTCAAGATCAACTCCGGTTGTCTGACCGCGCTTGTTGGACCGTCGGGCGGCGGCAAGACGACGGTCGCCCGCCTGATCTACCGCCATTATGATCCGCAGCGGGGCCGGGTGCTCGTCGACAATAAAGACTTGCGTGATTATGATCTTCATAGCTACCGGCGTTTTCTGGCGATCGTGCCCCAGGAAGTAGAGATTTTCGATGTCAGCGTTGCTGAAAATATCGCTTATGCCCGGCCAGAGGCTAGTCGTCAGGAGATTGAAGCGGCCGCCCGCATCGCTAACGCCGAGGAGTTCGTCAGCCGACTCTCAAGCGGCTACGAGACGCTGGTCGGGGAAAGGGGCATCAAGCTCTCTGGTGGACAGCGCCAGCGCCTGGGTATTGCCCGAGCAGTGCTCGCTAATCCCCGCATCCTTATCTTTGACGAAGCCACTTCGAGCCTCGACAGCCAGAGTGAATATCTGATCCAGGACGCCATGACCAAGATCAGTCGCGGCCGGACGATCATCGTGATCGCCCACCGCTTGAGCACCATTAAAAGAGCCGACAAGATCGTGGTGCTCGAGGGTGGGCGCGTTGCCGAAGAAGGCAACCATTTGGAGCTCTCGCGCCACAGTGGCGGTCTCTACGCTAAGCTATTAAAGCTGCAGGCGCTCGGGGAATTGAGTTGATTTTGCTATAATATATCAAGCGTTAATTTTTAAATAATTAAACTGTGCTGAAAATACAGAAGGATAAAAATCTTACTTCATACACGACCCTCGGGATCGGCGACAAGGCGGAGTTTTTTGCTGTGGTAAAAGATAAGCAGGACCTTATAGCGGCGATCACTTGGGCCGAGAGAAAAAAGGTATCCGTCTATGTCCTGGGTGGCGGTTCTAACCTGCTTATTTCCGGACCAGTCCGCGGCTTAGTCTTAAAGAACGAGATCCGGGGGCGGAAGCTCGCTCAGGACAATAAGGGTGCCGTCCTGGTGGAAGCTAAGTCTGGGGAAGATTGGGCTAAGTTTGTTGATTACACAGTATCTAAGGGCTGGCACGGCTTGGAAAATCTGAGTCTTATTTACGGCACGGTCGGGGCGGCGCCGATCCAGAATATTGGCGCCTACGGAGTGGAGCTTAAGGATTCTTTTGATCACCTAGTGGCTATCGATCTTAAGACGGGAAAAGAGAAGATTTTTTACGCGGCCGACTGTCGTTTTGGCTATCGCGACAGCGTCTTCAAACGGCGTCTGAAAGGGAAGTATTTTATTTACTCCGTTACCGTGCGTTTAAGAAAGAAAGCGTCGCTTCGGCTAGAATATGGTTCGATAAAAAATCAGCTCGCGCAGCGCGGCGTCAAAAAACCGACACTCAAAGAAACGGCGGCTGCCGTCAAAGATATCCGCCGGAGCAAACTGCCCGACCCGGTCAAGTTGCCTAACGCCGGATCTTTTTTCAAGAATATCGAGCTGAGTGAGCAGCGCTTCCTCCGCCTTCAGGTCAAATATCCCGATTTGCCGGGCTGGCCGGCGGGCGCGGGGAAGATTAAGATACCTAGTGCCTGGCTGATCGAAAAGGCCGGTTTCAAGGGGCGGCGCTACGGGCCTCTGGGTATGCATGAACGGCAGGCGCTCGTTATGGTCAATTATGACGGAGCGACGCCGCGCCAGGCCTCCGCTCTCGCTCAGAAGATCAAGCTGGCCATCCAAAAGAGGTTCGGTCTTGATTTGCAGGAAGAGATCAATATAATATAGGGATATGCTATCTAGCGAATTACGACAAAAATACTGGGATTTTTTCCAGGCAAAAGGACATGCGGTCATTTCTGGAGCCTCTTTGATTCCCGAAAATGATCCGACCGTCCTGTTCACGACGGCTGGCATGCATCCGCTCGTCCCTTATCTCCTAGGCCGGCCTCATCCGGCCGGTCCCCGTCTGACCGACGCCCAAAAGTGTATCCGCACCGGCGATATCGACGAAGTGGGAGACGCCACTCACCACACTTTCTTTGAGATGATGGGGAACTGGTCGCTCGGCGATTATTTCAAAAAAGAATCTATTGCCTACAGCTGGGAGTTTTTGACCAGCCCAAAGTGGCTGGGTTTGGACCCGCGCCGCTTAGCGGTTTCAGTTTTTGCCGGCGACGAAGACGCGCCTTTTGATCAGGAATCATATGATCTCTGGCAGAAGACCGGTGTGCCGGCGGCGCGAATCGCCCGTCTGCCGAAAAAGAACAATTGGTGGGGACCGGCCGGTACGACCGGACCGTGTGGTCCGGATACGGAAATATTTTATTGGACCGGAGATCCAAAAGAGACACCTGACAGTTTTAATGACGATAACGTCCTTTGGGTGGAAGTCTGGAACAACGTTTTCATGGAATACAATAAGACGGCGGACGGCCGCTATGAAGCGCTCGCGAAGAAGAATGTTGACACCGGTCTGGGTCTCGAGCGGATGACCGCCGTTATGAACGGCCTGGCGGATAATTATCGGACCGATCTGTTTAGTGGCCTGATCGCTAAGCTCGAGGAACTGAGCGGGCGGAAGTATGACGCCGATCCGGAAACGACTAAGGCGATGCGCATCGTTGCTGACCACCTGAAGGCCGCCACCTTTATAATCGGGGATGAGAAGGGTGTAGCTCCTTCAAATACCGACCAGGGCTATGTTGTGCGGCGTCTGATCCGGCGGGCGATCATGCACGCTAAAAAGATTGGTATTGATAGCAATAATATTACTTGGCCGTCTTATATTGCTCATCTTGTTGCACAAGATTATGCTCATGTTTACCCCGAGATAAGCCGCAACCTGGATTTTATATTGTCCCAACTGCAGACGGAGACAGAAAAATTTGAGAGGAGTCTGGAAAAAGGCTTAGGGGAATTCAATAAAGTGACCGCGGGAGAGATCGGCGGCGAGATCGCTTTTAACCTTTATCAGAGTTATGGTTTTCCGCTTGAGATGACCGAAGAGCTGGCGAGCGAGAAGGGATTAAGAGTGGATCGGGCCGGTTTTGAAGCCGAGTTCAAAAAACATCAAGACCGGTCCCGTACCGCGGCGGCTGGCAAGTTCAAAGGCGGTTTGGCTGATGCCGGAGACAAGACCACTAAACTCCACACAGCGACCCATCTGCTTCTTGCCGCTTTACGCCGGGTGCTAGGTGACCATGTTTATCAGAAGGGAAGCAACATCACTTCAGATCGCCTCCGCCTGGATTTTTCCCATCCGGACAAGGTAATGCCGGACCAAATCAAGCAGATAGAAGAACTGGTAAATGGTGCGATTGCCCAGAATTATAAGGTTATTTGCGACGAACTGGATCTCGAAGAAGCCAAGCGGCGCGGTGCGATGGGTGTTTTTGACTCGAAATACGGAGAAAAAGTCACGGTTTATACTGTCGCCCTGCTCGGCGCGGACGGCGAGATTGATCTGGGGAATGTTTTTTCCCAGGAAATTTGTGGCGGACCGCATGTCGCCGCCATTGGCGGATTGGGGCATTTTCGTATTCAGAAGGAAGAGGCGTCGAGCGCCGGCGTACGCCGCATCAAGGCCGTCTTGGAGTAGGAGAGTAACTATTGACAAGCTCGGCTCTTATCTCTATACTAATTCTATTAAGATTATTATAAAAAATAACTTAATTAATTTTTAAAAGAATTTTGATAAGGCGCTTTTAGTCTTTATCAGATTTTTTTGTGTTAATGTCAAGGAACAAAGAAAATAGCAGTGAACCGGCCAGTCTCAACGCTAAAGATTTCATCGAAGTCCAAGGCGAAGTCGTGGAGCTTATGCCGGCCGCCAGCTTCCGGGTCGTTCTCGAAAACGGCCATGAAATATTGGCGCACTTGTCGGGAAAGATGCGGATGAATAAGATTCGCCTGCTCCCTGGCGATAAGGTCAAGCTGCAGATTAGTCCTTACGATCTGACCAAGGGCCGGATAACCTACCGTCTTTAGACCAGCGCTTAAAACGCCAGTAAATAATCAAGTTCAAATAACTATTTTGTTATGAAAGTGAGAGCCAGCGCCAAGCCAATCTGCAAGGATTGCAAGGTCGTCCGTCGCGACGGCCGCGTTCACGTTATTTGCAAGAACCCTAAACATAAACAAAGACAAGGTTAATTTCACGCGTCTTTTTCTCCGTACTCCGCTGACCGGCGAAGGAGGATGACAAGCGCAGAATATTTTCAACTATGGCAGTGAGAATCGCGGGAGTAAATATTCCCCATGACAAGAGAGTAGAAATCGCTCTAACCTATATCTTCGGAATGGGTTTGAGCCGGTCGCAGAAGGTTTTGGCCACCGCCAAGGTAAATAAAAATACCCGCGTTAAGGATCTGAAAGAAGCGGAAGTCAACGCCATCCGTGAGCTTGTCGAGAAAAAATATACGGTTGAAGGCGATCTGCGTCGCGAGGTCCAGAGTAACGTCAAGCGTCTCAAGGATATTGGCAGCTGGCGCGGCTTGCGCCATACTCGACGTCTGCCGGTCCGCGGCCAACGTACGAAGACCAATAGTCGCACCGTTCGCGGCAATAAGCGTGTCACCATGGGCAGCGGCAAGAGTAAGGCCGGCCTGGCGAAAACCTAATCTATTCAATACTATGTCAGACGAAGTAAAAGTGGCTGCTAAAAAAGAGGAAGAATTGTCCCCGGAAGTCGCTCCGACTCCGACCCCGGCACCTCAGGAAGAAAAAGAAGAACGCGAACCCGCGGAGTTTTCTTTTGATTCCGCCAGCGAAGATCTCCCGGAAGAAATCAAGCAGAAACTGGAAAAGAATAAAGCTGCCCGCAGCAAAAAAAAGCTTGTCAAAAAGAAGAAAAAGAAGACCGCTAAGATTGTGAAGTCAGGACGGGCTTACATCCAGGCGACCTATAACAATACGATGATCACTCTGACCGATCCGCAAGGCGATGTGATCTCCTGGGCCAGTGCTGGCTTAGCCGGTTTTAGGGGGGCCAAGAAGGCCACTCCTTACGCCGCCCAGATTATCACCAAGATCGCCACGCAGAAAGCCCGCGAAGAGTACGGTCTAGAGGAAGTCAGCGTCTTCGTTTCTGGCGTCGGTACCGGCCGGGAAGCGGCCATCCGCGCCCTAAACGCTAACGGCCTGAATGTCTTGGCTATCAAGGATGTCACTCCGATTCCGCACAACGGTTGCCGCCCTAAGAAGCCGCGGCGCGTCTAGGTTAAATAGGTTATTAGCACAGTGGGTAAAAATAATTAAGTTTGGGCCGCTACTTTGCGGTTCGGCGCGAATAATTTTATGCAAAACATCGCTTTGCCTAAAAAAATCGAATATAAATCCGGCAGCCAGCCGCTGGAAGGAGTTATCACTATTGAGCCCCTTTTCCCCGGCTACGGCATGACGCTGGGCAATTCGCTCCGTCGCGTGTTACTGTCCTCGCTGCCTGGCGCGGCGGTGATCGGTGTCAAGATCAAAGGCGCGAGCCATGAATTTATGGCTCTGCCGCACATCAAAGAAGACGTCCTAGAAATTATCCTGAATCTCAAGCAACTACGTTTTAAAATACATACCGATGAAGAAGTAAAGCTTGAGCTTAAAGTTAAAGGCAAGAAGGCGGTGACCGCTGGTGATATCACCAAAAATTCTCAAGTCGAGATCAAGAATCCCAGTTTGTCACTGGCCCATATCACCGATGATAGTGGCAGCCTTGAGGTCGAAATCACTGTCCGGGAAGGTCGCGGCTACCGGATGGCGGAAGGTACGAAGAAAGAAAATCGCGAAATCGGCTATATTGAAATCGATTCTGTCTTTTCGCCGGTAATTCTAGTGAGCATCAATGTGGAAAATACCCGTGTCGGTAAGATGACGAACTGGGATAAGTTGAGCCTGACTGTCAAGACTGACGGTACAATTACCGCTGAGGAGGCTTTTAAAGAAGCCGTTAAGATTCTGGTAGACCAATATAGTTCTTTCTTGGGCCTGGATAATCCGGTCGAAGAGGAGCCGGTAGAAAAAATGGGCACCCCGACCGAAGAAACCGCCCCCCAGGAAGAAACGCCGGTAGCGGAGGAGGGCGACGAGGGCGTCGCGGGCAAGAAGGTTAAGAAGGAAAGTAAGAAAAAAGTTAAGAAATAGTTTTAAAGATTAAGATATAGAACTGCAGTATGCGTCACAGAAATAAAAATAAGATCTTGGATCGAGAGAAAGCGCCGCGCGAACTCATGCTGCGCAACTTAGCGTCCAGTATAATCTTGTATGAGAAGGTAAAAACCACCCGCGCTAAGGCGGCTGTTGTCCGTCCGCTCGTGGAGCGCTGTATCACCGCCTCAAAAGCCGGTGATTTGAGTGCCCGGCGTGGCCTGATCAAGATTTTACTCCAGAAGAATGCGGTCAAGAAATCTCTGGAAGTCTTGGGCGTACGCTATAAGAGTCGTCCAGGCGGTTATACCCGTACCACTAAACTGGGTCCCCGCCGCGGGGACGGAGCGGAGATGGTCCAGATCGAATTAGTCTAACCCAAGAAGATACCATTATGACCAAGATTGAAAGAAAATTACACAAGATTGACGCGACCGGACTGTCTCTCGGACGTCTCGGTACCCGCATCGCTAATCTTCTCCGGGGCAAGCATAAGCCGGAATTCCAGCCTCATCTGGACCGGGGTGATATTGTCGAGGTTTCAAATGCCGGTAAGATCAAATTTACTGGCCAAAAACTGGAACAGAAACAGTACCATCATTTTACCGGTTACATCGGTGGTCTCAAGAGCCGGAAGATGGGTGATATTTTCGCCAAGGATCCCGGCGAAGTTTTGCGTCGCGCCGTGAGGGATATGCTGCCTCCGACCCGTCTCAGGACCGGAATGCTAAAGAGGCTTATCGTCAGGAAATAATTTTAAAGTAATAAAGACATAAGGTAAATGATATGGCGGAAAAAAAAGTAAAAGCCGTGAAGGCCAAAGAGAAGAAAGTCAAGGAGAAACCGGCCAAGGCGGCGGAAGCGGTTGAAGTTGTCGCGGTGGATGAAATCGAGGAAACGGAAGAGATTGGTCAGAATGAAACCGCCCAGTTCAGCGGCCAATATATCAAAGCTGTCGGTCGCCGCAAACAGTCCGTAGCCAAAGTCCGGCTCTATGAAGGCGGTAAGGGCATCATTATGGTAAACGGCTTGAAAGCTAATCAATATTTTGCCGGGGAAGGCGCTAATTTGATCGCTCAGCCGCTTAAAGCCACCGGTCATGCCCGTGATTTTAATTTTTCTGTCTTGGCGCAGGGCGGCGGCAAGCAAGGTCAAATCGGCGCGGTTCGGCTCGGTATCAGCCGAGCGCTTCTGGCCTTTGACCCCGCTACCAAAGAGGCGCTCAAGGCCAACGATTTTCTAACTCGCGATCCTAGACAGGTGGAAAGGAAGAAGCCCGGTCTCCGGAAAGCGCGCAAGGCGCCGCAGTGGAGCAAACGTTAATCAATC